>NZ_PIJG01000032.1:0-93342 GCF_002809955.1 Geobacillus sp. Manikaran-105 | reverse complement strand
TTATCGGATTTGAAGTGGCACTAGACGGTATATTGTTAGCTTATTCCCTGGTTACACTTGGGCTAGTTGAGCGCTAAAGCTCAACTAGCACCACGGGTTAAAAATAAGATGGCAATGCTGAACGTGAGCGCCACTTCCTGATCGAACCATCCAAACAATTGTTTTAACGGATTGGTGAAATTGCTCCACGCATAAACAGACCCAATCGAAATATGAACGCCGACAGCCGATAACGCAATGAGCCAACGGTTTTTCACAGCCTCTCCTCCCCTTTTACCCGATGATGATCCGACTCTCATGCGTATACACGTTAAACGCCTGCCCGCGCAAAAAGCCAACGACGGTTATGCCGAGTTCATCCGCCAAATCCAAGGCCAGCGTCGTCGGCGCCGATTTTGAGAGCAGGACGCTCACTCCCATTTTCGCCGCCTTTAACAGCACTTCCGATGAAACGCGGCCGCTGAATACAATGAGCTTGTCTTTCATCGCAACTTGATGACGCAGGCAATAGCCATACAGCTTATCGAGCGCGTTATGACGCCCGATGTCAGAGCGAATCACGACCATCTCATCCGGTGTGGCGAGCGCGGCGTTGTGAAGACCGCCCGTCGCCGCAAAGTCCGTCGACCGCTCGTGCAGCGCTTTCATGAGGCGAATGCAGTCATCCGCCTTCACCGTGATGCCGCCGACGATCGTTTTCGCCGTTTTCGCATCGTTGTAAAAATAAAACTGCCGACTTTTTCCGCAACAAGAGCCGATGAACCGCTTGGCATAAAACTGTTTGGCCGGCAGTCCGCCCGCGGCGAGTTCGACATAAGCAAAGCCCCGCTCCCCATCAATGGTCATCCCTTTGATGTCACTGCACGTCCGAATGACTCCTTCCGAGGCTAAAAATCCGATTACCAATTCATCTAGATGCGCCGGCGTGCAAACGATGGTGGCGAACTCCTCGCCATTGACCATGACCGTCAACGGAAACTCAAGCGCAATCTCATCTTCCTCCTCAGCCAACTGGCCGCCATCATATCGAACGATCAGCCGCCGTTTCGACGCAAACCCGCTCACCTTGCCATTCCCCCTTTCCATGCAAAATAAAACCGCCGCCTTCCGGACAAGAGGACACACTCGCCCCCTGTCAGCGAAAAGCAGCGGTAGTTTGCGCCCAGCACTTCTGCAGCGAAACCAACGCACATCCGTTTCCGAAACCTGCCTGCCAAGCGGCAAAACCGTTTAGCCGGCGAGGCTTCCACTATTTTCATCGTGCTAACTATTCATAAGCATATCACGAACAGCAACGAAAAACAATTGTTTTTGTTCACAAAATCGTCACAATTCAATCGGCTTCTCAAAAACGAAAACGGACACCGCCATATCTTCTTCCACTTTAATATCGCTGAACAAATAGAGCAGCTTCGAACCGACAAGCTCTTCCATGCCGTCCGGCACGTGCTGGACGTACACATCTTGGATCATTTTCGTTCTCGCCGCATGCACCATCTCCCGTCCCTCCGGCGTGCGGGCGATAAATTTCTCCGTCGGCGTCAAATTGCCGTGCAAAATCGTAATCGCCAAATTGTCGACAAAATACGTTTTGATCCGCTCGGGCCCTTTGCCAAACAGCTGTTTGCGCACTTTACGGACAATATCATTAAACGCGGCTTCCTTTTTTGACATCTGCCTCCCTCCTTTCACCAGCGCCTGAAAAACTTCTTGCGAATCCATTGTGTTCTCCATCCGGCCATACTATAATAATAATAAATCATAGCAAACGTATACACAGTGGAAAAATAATAAGGCCGAACGCCACCTTGTTATTTTTCTACGATTCTAGCAGACGCTGGATTGGTTGTTTAGTACCGCCATGCTAAAGAACTACTCCACCACGATGAAGCACGATTCTCATCGCTGGTGGGGTTTTTATTTTGCGAAGGAGGAGCGATCGATGGAAGCGCAACTCGTGACAGTGACCATTAACGGTCGTCCGTACCGCGCCAAAGAAGGGATGACCATTTTGGAAGTCGTCAATGAGCACGGCATCCCGCATCCGCAAGTTTGTTACACGCCGGAGCTTGGCGCCATTCAAACGTGCGACACGTGCATCGCGGAGGCGGACGGAAAACTCGTGCGCGCCTGTGCGACGCCGGTTGAGGACGGCATGACCGTCGAACTCGGCTCGCCGCGGGCAAAAGCAGCGCAAAAAGAAGCGATGGACCGCCTGTTGGAAAATCATCTCTTGTACTGTACGGTTTGCGACAACAACAACGGCAACTGCAAGCTCCACAACACCGCGGAAATGATGCAAATTGAACATCAAACGTATCCGTACCGGCCAAAAGTCGACCCGTCCGAGGTGGACATGTCGCATCCGTTTTACCGCTACGACCCGAACCAATGCATCGCCTGCGGGCAATGCGTAGAAGCGTGCCAAAACTTGCAAGTGAACGAGACGCTGTCCATTGACTGGAGCGCCGAGCGGCCGCGCGTCGTCTGGGACGGGGGCGTGCCGATCAACGAGTCGTCGTGCGTCAGCTGCGGGCATTGCGTCACCGTCTGTCCGTGCAACGCCTTAATGGAAAAATCGATGCTCGGCGAAGCCGGATTTATGACGGGGCTGGACAAAGACGTGCTCAATCCGATGATCGATTTCGTCAAAGAAGTGGAGCCGAATTACACCGCCATTTTCGCCGTTTCCGAAATTGAAGCCGCCATGCGCGAACAACGGATCAAAAAGACGAAAACGGTTTGCACGTTCTGCGGTGTCGGCTGTTCGTTTGAAGTGTGGACGAAAGGGCGGAAAATTTTAAAAATCCAGCCGGTTTCTGAAGCGCCGGTCAACGCCATTTCGACATGCGTCAAAGGGAAATTCGGCTGGGATTTCGTCAACAGCGAAGAGCGCCTGACGAAACCGCTCATCCGCAAAGGCGACGTCTTCGTCGAGTCGACATGGGACGAAGCGCTCGACCTCGTTGCCGAAAAATTGGGCGCGATCAAGCGGCAATACGGCGGCAACGCCATCGGGTTTATTTCGTCATCAAAAATTTCCAACGAAGAAAACTATTTAATGCAAAAACTGGCGCGGCAAGTATTTGAAACGAACAATGTCGACAACTGTTCGCGCTACTGCCAATCGCCGGCAACCGACGGCCTGTTCCGCACGGTCGGCATGGGCGGCGACTCCGGCACGATTCATGACATCGCTTCTGCAGGTCTAGTCATCATCATCGGCGCCAACCCGGCGGAAGGGCACCCGGTCATCGCCACCCGCGTCAAACGGGCGCATAAACTGTTTGGGCAAAAACTCATTGTCGCGGACTTGCGCCGCAATGAAATGGCCGAGCGGGCTGATTTGTTCATCCGCCCCAAACAAGGAACCGACCAAGTATGGCTGATGGCCGTGACGAAATACATCATCGACCAAGGCTGGCACGATGAGGCGTTCATTCGCGAACGCGTCCATTTCTTTGAAGAGTTTAAACAATTGCTGGAAAAATATACGCTTGATTATGCCGAACAAGTCACCGGCGTCGCCAAAGCCGATCTCATCCGCATCGCCGAAATGATCCATGAAGCGGACGGCACGTGCGTCCTCTGGGGCATGGGGGTCACGCAAAACACAGGCGGCAGCGACACATCGGCGGCGATTTCCAACTTGCTTTTGGCAACCGGCAACTATGGCCGTCCAGGGGCGGGCGCGTTCCCATTGCGCGGTCATAACAACGTCCAAGGGGCGTGCGACATGGGGTCGCTTCCAGCTTGGCTGCCGGGCTACCAACATGTGACCGATGATGCGGCGCGAGCAAAATTTGAAAAAGCGTACGGCGTCCGCATTGATGCGAAACCAGGCCTTGACAACATCCAAATGCTCGAAGCGGCCGAGCGCGGCGAACTGAAAGCGATGTACATCGTCGGCGAAGACATGGCGCTCGTCGACTGCAACGCCAACCACGTGCAAGAGACGTTGGCGAAACTTGATTTTGTCGTCGTCCAAGACATTTTCTTATCCAAAACAGCGCAATTTGCGGATGTCATCTTGCCAGCGGCGCCGAACTTGGAGAAAGAAGGAACATTCACGAATACCGAGCGCCGCATCCAACGGTTTTATCAAGCGCTCGAACCGCTCGGCGATTCAAAACCGGACTGGTGGATCATTCAAGAAATCGCCAAACGGCTTGGCGCCGATTGGCATTACGCCGGTCCGAAGGAAATTATGGATGAAATCGCCAGCCTCGCCCCGCTGTACTCGCAGGCGCACTATGACCGGCTCGAAGGCTGGAACAGCTTATGCTGGGGCAGCTATGATGGCGCCGATACGCCGCTGTTGTACAAAGAGCGGTTCAATTTCCCGGACGGCAAGGCCCGCTTTGCGCTGGCTGATTGGGTCGAACCGGCGCAATATCCGGAAGAGTACGATTTGCTCGTCAACAATGGCCGGCTGCTTGAACACTTCCATGAAGGAAACTTGACGTACAAATCAAAAGGCATCGAGCATAAATTCCCAGAAGTGTTTGTCGAAGTATCCCCTGAACTCGCCAAGGAACGCGGCATTGAAGATGGGGCGCTCGTTCGGCTCATCTCGCCGTACGGCCGCGTCAAAGTGCGCGTGCTCGTCACCGACCGGGTCAGAGGCAACGAGCTGTTTTTGCCGATGCATTCAATGGCCAATGAGAGCGCGATTAACATTTTGACCGGACCGCAAACCGACCATCGCACGAATACGCCGGCCTACAAACAAACGCGGGTGCGCATGGAAGTGATCGAACGCTCGGGAGACACGCCGTTGCCGCGCACGAATCCGCGCTTTAAACAGCGCCATCCGCAAAACGGCGTTGAAGTCGAGCGGAAATGGCAGCGCCGCGACTACGTGCCGCTCACAGACGAGGAAAAAGGGGTGAAAGTCGGTGGCTAAACCGATTGCCACGATTCAGAAACGCCAGATGAACGAAGAAGAAAAGCGGTCCGAAGCGCTCGCAAAGCTAAAAGCAGCGGTCGGCGACAGCGAAGAAGCAGTCCGCGAACTATTGGACGTCATCGAACAGCTCCACGAAAGCGGCTTGCTTGAAGCAGCCAGCGCTTTGTTAAAGTCGCGCGAAAAGGTGGCCAAAATCGTGGTCGGCCAACTCAATCAAAAACCGGTGACGACGATGATCAACCACGCGTTCGCCTTGGCTGGCCTCGCCTCTTCGCTCGATCCAGAAAAAACGGCCAAATTGCTTGAGCATATCGCCGAAGGCGCCATGGAGGCGTACGAACAGACAGCTGTTGAGACGAAAAAGATCGGGCTGTTTGACCTGTTGAAGGCGCTGAACGATCCTGATGTCAACCGCGCCATTCGCTTTTTCCTGTCCGCGCTTAAAGCGATTGGCCAGCGGCTTGGAGCTGACAACTGAAACCTCTTCTTCCAAAACTAACAGCGTCCTGTGCAAAAGCAGGGCGCTGTTTTGTTTGCCAAAACACCATCCGTTGCAGGCTTGCGTCGGCAATGAATTTTAGTGATTCCGCCCCTCCCAGCTGTCGGCGTCGTATGATACAATAGCCATACCGTTGTTTGCCCCAACTGGACAAGAGAACGGTTATTGGCCCGACCCCGGGCGGGATATACTAACAAACGACGCTGACAAAGGAGGCGCCTTCACGTTGGATACAGGCACACATGTTTTGATGGGAGTGGCGCTCGGCAGCTTAGCATCGCTCGACCCCGCCATTGCCCATGACCCGTTTTTATCCCATGCCGTATTGATTGGCACGCTCTCCGGATCACAGGCACCCGATATCGATACGATTTTAAAGTTGCGCAATAACGCCAAATATATTCGCAACCATCGCGGCATCACCCATTCGATTCCCGCCGTTGTCATTTGGCCGCTGTTGATCGTCGGCATCATGGCCGCCGTCTATCCGGAAACGGACTGGCTCCGCGTTTGGCTTTGGACGTTTGTGGCTGTTGCCTTTCACGTGTTTGTCGATATTTTTAACGCTTACGGGACGCAAGCGCTGCGCCCGTTCACAAAAAAATGGATCGCCCTTGGCGTCGTTCATACGTTTGACCCAGTTATTTTTGCGCTTCATTTACTCGGCGTCGGCGCCCTGTTTCTCAACGTCCACCCCGGTTATGCGTTTCTCGTCGTTTATGCGCTCGTGGCCGCGTATTATGTGTTCCGCTTCCGCGAGCAAGCCAACATTAAACAGCTCGTGCACGCCTCTATACAAGGAGTGACGGACATCATTACTGTGCCGACGTGGCGGCCGCGCGAATGGCATTTAGCCATTTCAACCTGCGACGAATTTTACGTTGCCCGCGTCAAACACGGCGAGCTCATCATCCTCGACCGCTTCCAAAAACGGCCGCTTCCCGACCACCCGGTGATCAACGCCGCCAAGCGCGATGAAAACGCCGCCGCCTTTTTGTCGTTTTCCCCGGTGTACCGTTGGGAAATGAACGAATACGACGACTATTATGAAGTGCGCTTTACTGATTTGCGCTACCGGAGCAAAGGATACTATCCATTCGTGGCCGTCGTTCAGCTAGACCGCAACCTCAACATTGTCAGCTCATACACGGGCTGGATGTTCAGCGAAGGAAGGCTGCGGAAAAAGCTCGAGGTGACGCCAAACTGACAGAGCGGCTTGTTTTGATCCCAACAATTTGCACACATAAGCGCCCCCCTTCGTTTCATAATAAGAATACGTGTTGGCCATCCAACACGAGCTCGCCTCAAAAGGGGGAATGGGCCGTGCGAAATAAGGAGCGCAACTTCCCGAACCAAAACAACAACAAGCTCGAAGGCGAGCCGCGCGCCAAAGCGGAATACGCGTCCAAGCGGGCTGACGGGACGACCAACACTCACCCACAAGAGCGGATGCGCGCTTCAGGCAAGCGCAGCGACTTCTTCTAAAGAGAGAAAAACCGGGGAGCATGGACACATTCGCCTGCTCCCCGGCACATTCAGCAGCGAGGTGAACGGTCATGGGTCACCATCGGCGCAAAAAATTTTATGACAACTTTTACTCGAATCCGTTCCAGCAGCCGTGGGCCAATCCGAAACACGCTCATTCGCAGGTGAACGGTGAAACGCAGCAAACGCTCGACCTCATCATTTTAGAGCGGCAGACGCGCAAGCAGTCGTAGCGAAAAAACTTAGGGGTTGTTCCCCCTAAGTTTTTTTCTTTCGACTCGCTTTCCGTCTGGTTGCAAACTGAGCCCGCCTGTCATGAGGAGGGCAAATTCGGCTTGCGGAGCAGCGAAATCGGCAACGCTTCTTCCTCCCCGTTTCCTTTCAGCCGCCAGCCCCAGGCAAACACTCCTTTTAAATAGCGAACTTTGAAATATTCCCCAGGTGCTCCTTCAATTTCATAAATCTCTCCCGGGGGAAAATCAGCAGGGTTAAGCATATACGCTTTCGCCATGGCCATTTTTCGCTCATAGACAGCATATTCATTCACCATGCCCATCTGCTCCGCCTTGCGCGCTTTCTCAGCCAACACGGCGATTTCCCGCTGCAACTCCTCTTTCGTCATCTCGCTATACCGTTTTTGGTCCTCTCTCATGGTCACGATCCCCCTTTTTGGTTTTCACCGCTGCCTTGCCCGCGCAGCCATTCATCGATCAAGTCGAGTGAAAACCCTTTCCGATAAAGGGCTTGGCGCATCTTTTGCTCATAAAGCGACCGCGGGTGGTGCGCATAACGGCGGTGCGCTTTCTCCGCCTGAACACTGAGCGCCGCCCGTTCTTCTTGTTCAGTATGAGCGCCGCCATCCGCCAAAACGGCGGCAATCACCTCATGCGGAAACCCTTTGCGCATCAGCTGCTGCCGCACCCGTTCCAAAAACGCGCGAGCCGATTCAGCCCGGCGCTGTTTTTTCGCTTTTTCGTAAAGCGAGCGGGCGATGGCCATCTGTTCATCCAACGTATACTCCGCCAAACTCTGCTCGATCAAGCAGCCCAAAACACCGAGCCGTTCCAGTTCAGCGCGGATGAGAAGCGGCCCTTTCGCCGCCGTCTTTTTTTGCGTGCGTACGTAAGCGGCGGCAAACGCCTCGTCATCGACATACCGCTCGGCGCGAAGTTTTTTGAGCACTTCATCAATCACCGAATCCGGAGCGCCTTTTTTTCGCAAGTGTGCGGCGACCTCATGCTCCGAACGCATCCGGTGCGCCAAAAAGTAAAGCGCCTGTTGATACGCCTTTTTCACCTCATCGGCATACACAATATGTTGAAGCAGGTCGTCGCTGATCTCCAGCCCTTTTTTCAAGCGGAATTGAAGCAATACATCTTGATCAACTGTCAATCTCAACGACGGTGCGCCGTCACGGTGCACGACAATCCAAAATCGTTCAGCATTTTGTTCGGTTGCGACAATGTCGGCAATCGTTCCCATTGTTTGTCCCCCTTATCTTTTATGGTATCATAAGCAGGAACTTCTGACACCAAAAGCGAAGTCATAAAATAAACCAATGGAAGGGGAATCAAGATGCGCATCGCCATCAATGGCGGAACCGGGCTGATCGGCCAGGCGCTCGCCCGCCATTTTTCCGATCAAGGACATGACATCTACATTTTCACCCGCTCTCCGAAACCTTCAGAAGACCGGATTCACTACCTTTCCTTCGACGATAACCGGAAGCCGGCCGCCATCGACGTGGCCGTGAATTTGGCTGGAGAGCCGCTCAACCGAAAACGTTGGACGGCAAAGCAAAAAGAGGTGATTGTTAACAGCCGCCTCCGGGCAACGGAGGCAATGGTGAACTACATTCGCTCGCTGTCCGAACGGCCTATCTTATTCATCAATGCCAGCGCCATCGGCATTTACGGCACTTCGGACTCCGCGACATTTACGGAACAAACAGCCGATTACGGCAGCGATTTTCTCGCCAAGACCGTTCAGGCGTGGGAAGCAGCAGCGAGCCCCATCGAACAACTCGGCATCCGCACCGTCTACGCTCGCTTTGGCGTCGTGTTTGCCCGACATGGCAGCGCCTTGCCGATGATGGTCATGCCCTACCGTTTGTTCATCGGCGGCCGGGTCGGCAGCGGACGGCAATGGCTATCGTGGATTCATCTTGAAGACGTCGTGCGCGCAGTCTCGTACATCATCGAACACGAGGAATTGTCCGGCCCGATCAATTTCACCGCTCCCCATCCTGTGCAAATGGACGAGTTCGGTCGTACGGTCTCCCGCCTGCTTCGCCGCCCGCACTGGCTTCCGGTTCCCGCCTGGGCACTTCGCCTTGTCCTCGGCGAAATGAGCATGCTTGTTGCCGAAGGGCAACGCGTCATTCCGGAAAAGCTGCTGCAAGCTGGGTTCCGCTTTTCGTTTCCAACGTTAGAAGATTGTCTCACGGATTTGTTTTTGCCGCAAGGCTGACAAAAAATATCCAAAAAAAATTAACAAAAAAGCAATTCCCTTTTTTCATCTAATCGTGTATGATAAAGAAGACTTCAGGGCAGTTGTTGTTCATAACCGCATACGGACAGGAATAAGGGGAAGGCAAATGGTGCGCCACCAGCGCTCGCGCTGGTTCTAGTGGGTTCGATTCCCACCCCGAAATTTTTTTAACGATGTTTTTATAAAAAAATTTCGAGGGTGGTTTCCCGCTAGGAGGCTGCCCTCGGGACTAAAGGAGGGATTGGCCATGCTGAAAAAACGCGAGCTGCAAGACTGCCATGCGCTGTACGAGCTGATGGTGCACCCGGACGTCTTCCCTTTTGTGCGCCAAAAAGCCGGCTCGTACGAGGAGTTTTTGTTCATGACGAAACAGCTCATTGAGGCGGAAGAACGAGGCGAGCTCATTTCGCGCACGATTTTGGACGAATGGGGAAACCCGATCGGCACGATCAGCCTCTTTGACATTCAAGATGGCGCCGGCTTTTTAGGAACGTGGCTTGGCAAACCGTACCACGGGCGCGGCTACAATCAGCGCGCCAAGGAAACGTTTTTCCACGAACTGTTTTATGAGCTTTCCATCGAAACAGTATTTTTGCGCATCCGCAAAGTCAATGTTCGCTCGATCAAAGCGGCGGAAAAACTGCCGTACGTCACGCCGGCCAACGAAACGCGGCGGGCGCTGCTCGAGCAAATCGGCGCGGATGTATACAATTTGTACGAAATTACAAAAGACAACTACACGCTTTATACGATGCGCCATCCCTCCTTTACGCTGGAAAAGGAACAACGAAAAGAAGCGTAAGCGCGGAAGGACGCATGACGATCGAAAAAGAGGCTGTCCGTTCGGACATCCTCTTTTATTTATGCATAAAAACGGCTGGCCTCGTCCAAAATGGAACTAAAGGCATATCATGCAAAGCGAGGGAACGAGCGATGGCGGAAAAACGAAAACGTGAAAAAGTGAAGCATACGTTGACAAGCGCCCAAGAAGTAAGCTATGCCCGCGATTTTAAAATGGCGGACCAAGCGGGCGGTTACACTGCCAAAAAAGCGCGCCATTAGAAATGATTGCTATTTATATGGCGGCGCCGTCCATGCCATGCTAATGAATGAATCGTACGATTCACACTTCTTTATAGGGGGCATGGACGATGGGCCGATCTCGCGGACAACGGACGCGCGACAAAAACAAGGCAACTTTGCCGCAGGTTCCCAAACAATTGAAATCTGACGGCATTGACGTCGAATATTCGGCGGAATTTGCCGACCATGAAGACCTCGAGGCGCAGGCGCGCGCGGCCGCTGCTGGCATCCGCCGGCAAGAGCGCAAACGGTAACGGAAAGAGGTGTCCTTTCAATGGGACACCTCTTTCCTGTGCAGACCGCACCGTTATGTCGCCGCCTCCCCCTCCGGTTCGAGCACTTGGCTGTATCGCCTGTAAAAGAGGCCGAGCTCCCCTTTGTAATTGTCTTTCCACGGTTTTTCTTTGCCGCAATAATGAATAAAGACGGTGTTTTCCTCGATCCACGCCAAATTATGTTTTGGGTTGGGCAACAGCTGCAAAAAATCGTAATAACGGGCATCATAGTTGTAACGGTAGCCATCGACCGGTTTGATTTTGTCCCAATACAGCCCGTTGAGCACATCTTGGTCAGGAAGGACAAGCTTAAACCGGTTGTCGCGGATAAACTGGTAAATGTCCGCGAGCCGGACGTGTTCGCGCATCGCCGCGATGTTCATCATCATGACGCCCGTGTTGAAATAGCCTTTCGCGTTCGGCGTTTTCAAGCGAAGTTTGTTGAACAAATTGGCCACTTTGGTCGAATGCGTATGCTCGGCGGCGATAAACCAGTTCCCCTCAAAGTCCATCTCATACAGCTCATCGATCGGATTGATGGCGACAATGTCCGGATCCAAGTACAGCACCCGGTCGACATCGGGCGGAAGAAACAAATGCGCCGCCAGCCGGTAGTACATCTCGGCCGTATAGTGGCGAAACACCGGAGCGTCATGAAACAGCTGCGGGTCGACATAAATTGGCACCAGTTCATGCCCTTGCTTGCGAACGAAATCACTAAGCGCCCGGATCTCCTCCTCCGCAATGCGCGAATAAAGCAAATAAAATGTAAACGGGCGCCGGTTATTGCAAAATAACGAATGCATAAGCACTTTCAGCGGTGGAAGATAATTGGCGTCTGCCGTCACTAAAATGCGGAACATGCATCATCACTTCCTTTGCGTCATCGTTTCCCCTTTCTCTACAATTATATCTGAACGCAGGCAAATGTTGCCCCCCTTTTGGCCTTGGACAGCAATGTTTTCCTATCATCCTTTTCGTTGGATCATATTTCCTGTCCATGATATAGTAGAAAGAGAACAGAAAAAGGGGGATTGGAAACATATGGGGAATGTTCGTTGGGTGTTGGCTCTCATTTCGTTTTTAGCAATCACACTTTTCTCCTGCAGCAAACCGCCATCGCCGCACGATGCATTAAAAACGTACACCTCCTACTGGACGAAACAGCAATTTGCGAAAATGTACGACATGCTCTCAGAAGAAACGAAAAAAACAGTCGGCAAAGAGCAATTTGTTGACCGCTATAAAAAAATTTACGGCGACATCCAGGTGTCTCACTTATCCGTTGCCCCAGTCCCTGTTCAAACTGATAAAAAAGACGGTGACAAAACGGAAATCTCCTTGCCGTTTTCCGTAAAAATGGACACAGTTGCCGGGCCCGTGCAGTTTCGCCACGAGGCAAAGCTTGTCAAAGAACAATCCAATGACAAAGAACAATGGCGCATAAAGTGGGATCCGTCTTATATTTTCCCACAGCTTGGCCCCAATGACAAAGTGCGGCTGAACATCACGCCGGGAAAACGGGGAGAAATTATCGACCGCAACGGCCAGCCGCTTGCCATGAACGGTACGGCATATGAGATCGGAGTAATTCCAGGGCAAATGGGCGACAATGCGGAAACCATCAAACAGAAGCTTGCCTCGCTGCTTGGCGTTTCGCCCGAAATAATTACAGAAAAGCTAAACGCGCCTTGGGTGCGTCCCGATTATTTCGTACCGATTCAAAAGGTGTCGAAAACGGATAAGCGGGTTGAGGAAGCTCGCCGCATCCAAGCCGTCGCCGTTAAAGAAACGCCCGAACGGGAATATCCGCTTGGCGCAGCAGCCGCTCATTTAGTCGGGTATGTGGGCACGATCACGAAAGAAGAATGGGAGGCAAAGAAAGATGAAGGCTACTCACCAACCTCCCGGATTGGGAAACGCGGTCTTGAGGAGCTTTGGGAAGGGCGACTGCGCGCCCATGACGGAGCCCGCCTTTATATCGAAAAAGCGGACGGATCGACCGTGACCATCGCAGAAACAAAGCCGAGAGACGGCGAAACGATTGCGGTAACGATTGACGCCAAAGTCCAGCAGGCCATTTACCGCGAAATGAAAGGTCGCGCCGGCACAGCGGCGGCCATCCATCCGCAAACGGGAGAAATTTTGGCACTTGTCAGTTCCCCGTCGTTTGATCCAAACCGGTTCGTGCTCGGCCTTTCATCATCGGAATACGCAAAATGGCAAAATGACCCGCTCCGCCCGCTCGTTAACCGCTTTGCTGCGACCTATGCACCGGGATCAGCCATCAAACCAATTATTGCCGCCATCGCTCTTGAACAAGGCGCCATCACGCCAAAAGAAACAAAAACGATTCACGGCCGACGTTGGCAGCCGGATCGTTCATGGGGCAACTATTTCATCACCCGCGTCCACGATGGACCGGAGCGCGTCGACCTGACCAAAGCCCTTGTTTACTCTGATAATATCTACTTTGCCATGGCCGGCCTCGAGCTCGGCCCGGAACGGATGGAGTCCGGCCTTCGCTCATTCGGGTTTGGAGAAAAGCCACCATTTCCGTACCCAATTCCGGCGTCGCGTTTTTCCAATAGCGGGAGCTTGAAAACGGGACCACAACTGGCCGATACTGCCTATGGACAAGGGGAAATGCAAATGAGCATTCTTCACCTTGCCGCTGCCTACACCCCGTTTGTAACGGGAGGTGATTTGCTTCAACCGGTGCTCGAAAAAGGCCAACCGAAAACCGTCTGGAAACAAGGCGTCATCTCCAGCCAGACAGCCGCCATCGTCGCCGGCGATTTAGTCCGTGTTGTCGCTGATCCGAACGGAACGGCTCATGATGCTTACATCAAATCTATTCCGCTTGCCGGCAAAACCGGGACCGCCGAGCTGAAGCAGGAAAAAGGAACACAAGGAAAGGAAAATGGTTTGTTCGTTGCCTACCCGGCCGACCGCCGTGATCTGTTGCTTGCCCTGTTGATCGAAGGGGTGGAAAACGACGGCGGCAGCCGCTACGCCGTCAACGCAGCGAAGCGCATCTTTACTTCCCTCCACTAGCCGATTAAGGCTGGCGGATGTTTTTTATACAAGTTAGATTATTTACAATTATCAAACAATATTTTATAATAAATGTATCGAGTCGTCTCCTGCCCGCTTCACCGCCCGGCAGATCAGACGGCTGGCATCACTGTTCATTGACTTCGCTATCCGTCACGGCAGCATTCATCGCTATGTTTGCCTTCCATATTATTGAAAAAGAACTGTGCGGCCTGACGGCATTTCCGCGCCGGAATGCCTTCTCAGTCCGTTCAAGCCGGTTCCTGTCTTTACCTTGCCTGGGAACCGGCTTTTTGCATGTCAGGAAAGGGGGGAAACGAATGGCGGGAGCGCTTGATGGCGTGCGCGTCCTTGACTTGTCGCGCGTATTGGCGGGCCCGTATGCGACGATGATTTTAGGCGATTTAGGGGCCGATGTCATCAAAATCGAAGCGCCGGGCGGGTCGGATGACACCCGGTTTTGGGGGCCGCCGTTCCAAAATGGGATGAGCGCCTACTACACGGCCGTCAACCGCAACAAGCGAAGTGTAACCGTCGATCTAAAAACAGAACAAGGGCGGGAAACCGTTCGCCGTCTGGCGGAGACAGCCGATGTCGTCATCCACAATTTCAAAACCGGGACGATGGACAAATGGGGGCTTGACTATGAAGCGCTGTCCCGCCTCAACCCGCGCCTCATCTACTGCTCGATCACCGGGTTCGGCGAAACCGGTCCGCTCGCTTCGCTTCCCGGCTACGACTACATCATTCAGGCGATGAGCGGCTGGATGAGCATCAACGGCACCGCGGACACCGGCCCGCTCAAAGTGGGAGTGGCCGTCACCGACGTGTTTACAGGGTTGTATGCGGCCATCGCCGTCGAAGCGGCGCTTTTGGCTCGTGAAAAAACGGGGCGCGGACAAAAAATTGATTTATCGCTCTTTGACTGCGCTGTCAGTGCATTGGTGAATGTGGCGGCGAACTACTTAATGTCAGGTGACATTCCGCAGCCGCTTGGCAATGAGCATCCGAACATCGTTCCGTATTCAACGTACGAGGCAAGCGACGGTCCGATCGTCATCGCCGTCGGCAATGACCGGCAATTTCAGGCGCTTTGCTCGCTATTGTCCGACCGCTCGATCGGGTCTGACCCGCGTTTTCAGACAAACCCAGGCCGCGTCGCCCATCGGGACGAACTAAACCGGCGGCTGAATGAAGAAATCAAGCGGCGGACGCGCGCCGAATGGCAGCGCCTTCTCGCTGAAAAAGGGATCCCGTGCGGCCCGGTGCAAACGATGGACGAACTGTTTCGCCATCCGCAAACCAACGCGCGTCATATGACGGTCACCATGCACCACCCAACCGTCGGTCCGCTGAAACTTGTCGCCAGCCCGCTCAAGCTGTCTGGGACACCGGTCTCCTACCGGCTGCCGCCGCCGCTCGCCGGCGAACATAACAACGAAGCCGAAACCAGGTGGCAAAACGATCCAGAAGCCGAAGGCAACGATAACGAATCGCCATAACCAACGCGAAGACAAAGTTTCTGGAAACGGCCGGCTGAACGCCCGCCAGTGCACTGGCATGCAATGGCAACCGCCTTTACACAACAACGGATGCATAGGGGGATGGAAACGATGATGAACTTCGACTTTACACCGGAACAAGAAATGCTCCGGCAAACGGTGCGCAAATTCGTCGACAAAGAGATCATGCCGTATATCAAAGAATGGGACGAACGCGGCGAATTCGACCGCAACATTTTCAAACGGCTCGCCGAGCTCAATTTAATGGGAGTGTGCATCCCGGAAGAATACGGCGGCATGGGCATGGACTACAACTCGCTCGCCATCGTCTGCGAAGAGCTTGAGCGCGGCGATACGGCGTTTCGCACCGCCGTGTCGGTCCACACCGGACTCAATAGCCTCACTCTTTTGCAATGGGGAACTGAGGAACAAAAACAAAAATACCTTATCCCGCAAGCCCGCGGGGAAAAAATCGGCGCGTTCGGCCTCACTGAACCAAACGCCGGCTCGGACGTCGCTTCGATCCAGACGACCGCTGTCCGCGATGGCGATGACTATATTTTAAACGGACAAAAAACGTGGATTTCCCTCTCTGATATCGCTGACCACTTCCTTGTGTTCACCTATACGGACAAATCGAAAAAACATCGCGGTATTTCCGCCTTTATCGTCGAACGGACGATGCCCGGCTTTTCGTCGCGCCCGATCAAAGGGAAGCTTGGCATTCGTTCCGGAAACACTGGCGAGCTGTTTTTCGACAACGTCCGCGTCCCGAAAGAAAACTTGCTCGGGGAAGAAGGCGAAGGATTCAAAATCGCCATGTCCGCGCTTGACAACGGCCGTTTCACCGTCGCCGCCGGCGCCGTCGGCCTCATTATGGCGTGCTTGGAAGCCAGCGTCAAATACTGCCATGAACGAAAAACGTTCGGCAAAGAAATCGGCCGCCATCAGCTCGTCCAGCAAATGATCGCCCGTATGGAAGCCGGCCTGCAAATCAGCCGCCTGCTCGTGTACAAAGTCGGCTTTTTGAAAAACGAAGGCCGCCGCTGCACGCGGGAAACATCGCTCGCCAAATGGATCGCCTGCGATTACGCCAACAAAGCGGCTGACGATGCGGTCCAAATCCACGGCGCCTACGGCTACTCGAACGAATATCCGGTCGAGCGCTACTTGCGCAATTCGAAAGCGCCGGTCATTTACGAAGGAACACGGGAAATTCATACGATCATGCAGGCCGAATATGTGCTCGGTTACCGCCAAGACAAACCGTTGCGCAAAACGCTGCCGGCATGGCGGCCAGCTGAAAACTGAATCACGAACGAAATCATGGGGGGCCAAACCGCTGAGCCGCACCAAAACGCCGCTGCCCCCCATCAACCGATGAGGGGGCAGCGGCTTATGGCTCTTTCTCCTCCATTTTGCAATATTGTTTGTACAAATCTTTCAGCGCCGCGCACAGAGCAGAATGGGCTTTCCCTAAATACCCTTCGTCAAGCTCCGCCAACAGCTCGTCAATGCCGTCGCGCAGTGAATGGCCGCGCAGCAGCCGGGCGACATAATCGCGCCCGTGTTCAGTAGCCAGTGTGCATGATGCCTCCACGATCACCCCGTACTTTTTATCAATTTCCGCCGTAATCGTCAGCGTATCGTAAAGGCTTTTGGCCGCCATTCCGGCCGGCAGCCGCGCATGGCCGGCGATAAACTGCGTTTTCATCCGCTTTCCCTCTTTCCTCGTCTTTCTTGTTGCTGTTATACCAACTATTATCTTGTTTCGCGGCGTACATCCATTTTCCCTGCCTCGTTTGGCAGGCAGCAAAAAAAGCCGCCCGCCAAGCAAACTCGGCAAGCGGCAAATCGTTGCTTTTTAGCGCTTCTGCCTTGATGCAAGACGGCCTGCCTCCCAGTTCACCCACGCCCCGCTGTCTGGGTCAATCGAGGCGAGACGGAGCCAACCGTTTTGCACTTTGCGACGAAACTCTTCATTTCTGTCGAGCAGCTGCTCGATATAATAGGACGGCGCTTCGATGATGACAAGCAACCGAAGCGGAGCATGAAACAGTTCGCGATCGGACGCGGCGACCGACTGCCATGGCAAGCCGGCTAACAAGTCGCTCCCGTTCCCTTGCATGACGCCGATGCCGCCGGTCACCGTCTGGGTCGTTTTATCGCCGCTCCCGTAGTAGTGCGGTGCGACTGTTGAAGCGTAATATTGCAAGTTAATCCATTGTCCGACGGTCGCCGGCCCGGCGATAATGCCGGCGAGCGCCTCACCGGTCGGATCTTCGCGCCAATCGTAGCTATGCAAAAACACCTGGCCGTTTAAGTCCTTTCCTTTTGTCAACTTGCGGCGGCCGATCAAGAACGCAGCATTCCGGGCCAATCCCCATTCTGGACGGATCTCGCTCCAATCAACGGCGCGCCGTTGCGCTTCCGCCACCGGATCGCGCGGCGTCTGTCCGACATGGGGGAGCTTTGCCATCCGCTCAGCGTTCGCACGGCGGCTCGCTTCGCCAAGCACCTGCTTCAGCTGTCGAAACGCCGCCTCAGCCGCTGCGGGCAACGGCGGCACATCAAGCCAGCGGACTTCATCGACGGTCGTAATATGTTCCGCAGCGACAAACACCGTTTCATCCGGAATGTTGATCCCTTCAGCCGCCAGTCCAGCGCGCACTTCCGGCAAGTTGGCCAACGCGGCGAATACGCGGGCGTTGAACGCCCCGGCCGCACCGCCGCACGCCCCGCAATCGAGCGCCGAAGCGTACGGGTTGTTGGCCGTCTCGCTTTCATGGCCGCAAACAACCACAAGCGGAGCGAACGAAGACGTCAAGCCAATGTTGACGAGCAGCTGCTTCACGTATTGCACTTGTTCCTCGGTTGTAAAGCCGATCGGCAGTCCAGACGATTCATCCTTTCCATAGCGGTGGAGCGACAAGTCCGTCTTCGGCTTATGTTCGGCTGCCGCTTCCGCCTGGCGGACGACCCGGCCAGCCCAAGCCGGCGCGGCGCTGCGGGCGAAGGTATGAAGGCCGAGCCATGGTCCGCTCATTTCCGGAAGCAATAAGCCGGCCAACATATGCTGTTTGATCTTTTTAAACGTCTGGCCGACAAAGCGGAATGCATCGCGCCGGCGACGGTACGGACGCGCCGCTTCCAAAGCGGCGGTTTCGTTGATTTCATGCTGCGGCGCGACGATCGCCGGGCATGACGGGTGAGCGTCATCGCTGTCAAGTGCGCGCGTTTGAATCGGCAAGCCGAAAAAGCCGGCGCAGCCATACGTTTCAAACGGTCCGGCCGCTTCCAAATGGCGGCGGAACGGCTCGGAACGGACGTCGATGCAAAACAATAGCTGCGCTGCCGCCTTCTTCGTCTCATCCATCGGCTGATGCGCCAATACCGCTTCTTTCAATTTCGCTTCATACGTATCTTCCCACGCTTCAAGCCAAAGATGACACCGGTCAATTCGCCAAAACCGATCGATAAACGCCAACCGGGCGCGCTGCTCTTTGCCGGACAGGTTCCGCCAGTCTTCCAGCGTCATCCCTCCCCAATGCAGCCAAGCGGCCAACAGTGAAAGAGCAGCGCCGATGTCCGCATGATCCTCCCGTTCAAGCGGCAAATATGGCGCCACAAGCGTCCATTCAAGCGACAGACGGACCGCCAAATAGTCAATCAATCCCCGCAATTCGTCGCCCGTCCGGCGCGACTGCCATACAACCATGCCAGCCCAGCCGGGCAACGCCAACAAATGCGCCTCCAAGTAAGCGGCGGTCTCTTCCTCCTGTACGCCAAGCTTCATCAACGCTTGACGCAGCGCCTCTTCCCCGTCGTGCGGCCAATCGGCAAGCCGCTTCCGTTCCTCTTTCGAGAGCGCCGGGTCGGCGGCGATGAGCCGGCGCCATGCTCCGTAAAACCCCAGCTCACGATGTGGAAGCGCCCATGGCGCCGTGTTCGAACCATAAAACAGTTTGCACCATTTGACGGTTTGTTGGTCAAGGCGTTGGCTTACGCCGTGCAACGCGGCGCCCGCCGTCCGAACAGCCGCCGGACGCCATGCCGCCGCATGCGCCAGCTCCGCCAGTTCCGGCAGACGAAGCGCCTCGTTGGGCACCGTCTCATTCCAAAGGAGGGCGCGGCACATTCGCTCTGCTTCTTGGCGCCGCACCGGGAGCGGCTTGTTGTCAAGCCAACGCTGCAGCCGCCGCTCGACGAATACAAGGTCAATCTCCCCTTTTGCCATCGCCGCATGGAAAACCGCCATCGGCGGATACAAATCAATTCCATGCGCCTGCTGCAGGCGGTCGGCTGCGTCGGCAAACGTCTGCTCTTCAAGCCCCATCCACGGATGGCGGGCGATAAAGGCGGAAATCGGCCAAAGCGGCGCAACCGCCTTTGCCGCTTCGCTGACAAGCATAGCAAGCGGGCGGGCTTCTGCGCCGGTGGGCTTCGATTCCCCCGTTAGCCGTTCAAGCGGCATTGCACTTTTACTCATGAGCCATTCCCTCCTTCAGATAGGATGCCAAATAACGGGGATGCGCCTCCATAGCCGCTGGGCGCGGCTCCCCGAGATGAACGAGATGCATATACACCCGAACGGCAAGCGCCGATGTGCACCGGTTTGCCAGCCAGGCAGCGGTCAATGCCGCCATCGCAAACAAGACGCCTACTGTCCATTCAAACGCGGCAGGCGGCACAAAAACCGTCGCTTCCCCCTGGCCGAGCAGCGTCAAAAACTGATGGCGCACCGTTTCCGAACCAAACGCCAACACAGCCACCGCCGCCAGGCCCATCCAGCGGCCTTCGCGGAAATCGGCTAGCCGTCCCCAAGCGACCGCCGCCGAGGCCGCAAGCAAAAGCGCGCTCAACAGCCGGGCCGGTTCGTGCGGAGCCGCCTGCCAAAACGCCCACCCAAGCAGCACGCCGAGGATGATGCCGCCCGGCCACGAACTGCCTGTTTTTCGCAATCCTGCCCGACCGACTCGCGGCACGACGGACCCGGACTGCAAAAAGAGCGTCGCTTTAAACAACCCGTGCAGCACTAAATGCACTACTGCGGCCCCGTAAGCGCCCAGGGCGCATTGCACAAGCATGACACCCATTTGCGCCATCGTCGAACCGACAAGCTGGCGCTTATAGTCGACGTGAACTAAGCTGATGCCCGTGCCAATCAAAATCGAGGCAAAAGCGATCAGAAACAGCGCCACATGCGCCCATGTTTCGTGAAAAAGCGGAGAAAAGCGCCAAAGCAAGAGCCCCCCAGCGTTGACAAGACCGGCATGCATCACCGCTGACACCGGCGTCGGCGTCACGGCTGATTCCATCAGCCAGCGATGAAACGGCCATTGCCCAGCTGGGATAATGGCGGCCAAAATAAGCAGTCCGTTCATCACCGCCTTCTCCCAGGCGTCTAGGCGAGCAAGGCGCTCCGCCGACAGCGCAGAAGCAAGCTGCCATTCGCCGGCCGCCGTTCCGAGCCAGACGGCAGCGATGACGACGGCCAGCCAACTCAGGCTGAACACGACCGCCATTTGCCGGGCGACAAACTGCGCCGGCCTCCATTCTTTTTTCAATGCCGTTAACGCCACAAGGCCCATCAATGGAAGCCCCCAGCAGACGGCAACGAGGCGCATGTCGCCGCTTGCCCATGTCAGAGAAGCGGCCGACACCGTCCACGTCAACAAGGAAAAATAGCGCCGGTAAGCGCGGTCGCCATGCAAATAGCGAACGGCAAACCGTTGAATCGCCCAACTGAGAAGTGAAATATAGACGGCCACCAACCAACTGACCGCATCAAACCGCCACGGCCCGGCCTCTGCGTTGCCGGCGCCGATCCATCCGGCGGCAGCCGCCGCTCCCGGAAGAAGCAACAGCCAGACGTGCACATGCACATACCGCTCCGGCATGCGCGGATGCAGCCATGCGGCTGCGCTGATGAAAACGATGGCCACTGCGGCGAGCCATCCCCATATGAACCATTGTGCTGCCATCACATTCTCCTCCCCTCGTCCTTTGTCTTCGTTCGGGAGAAAAAAGAAAAAACCGGCTATGTCAATCAGGCAAGCCAGCCCTCTAAAGGCCGTCCCATTGCCTATCGATTGCCATAGCCGGTTTACCTTCAACCAATCGCCAACCGATTGTTTGAAGATCTCCCGTTCCTTATCGTAGTGAGGCAGGCATCCGTCGGTTTCCCTTCAACGAACCTAAACGACGTTTATGTAGGTTTTTTGAAGGACTCCCGACCTTATCGTTTCCATTTGATTCTATATTCACTATACAAAAGTTGTTTTAATTATACAACAACTTTGTCAACATTTCATCCATGAATTTATTTTGCAAGCTGCTTTTCTAAATCGTTGAACAGCTTGAAGACGATAATCCGCTCGCCCGTTCGGGTGCTTAAATCCGTATGGAAGCTCTTCACCTTCTCGCCGGTGATTTCAAAAATCATTTCTTTCAAGTCATCGACTCCAGACTCCACTAAACTCGTCCGCGACCGCTTTACCGATAACATTCCTTCTTTTGATTCGCAAAGCGCGTACTCGGCGGGCGTCAGGATGCCGTGCAACGAAACGATGATCATATCGCGCAAAATATCGGTTTTCACCGATACCGAACCGCGGCCAAGAAAATCTTTTTCCCATTTTGTCAATGCTTTGCTGATTTCCGATTCAATCGAACCTTTTGATTTGCCCATGCCTCGATCCCCCTTCAGCCAAACCGCGGCCTCCCCGCCGCCAGCCGTTTCATTGCACTGATAAACATAATTATAACGATAATCGAAAGGGGACGCTAGACAAAATCAACGGAAACGAAAAGCGAAAGCGGGTTCAATCCGCTTCCGCCCGCAATGGTTCAGCGTTGGCGGCAACGGAGCGTCCGCAGCCGATTGAGCGCCGCCGCCAGCTCGAATCGGCGCGGGCGGGCAAGTTCACCCGGATGCCCTTTTCGGAACGAAACGGAGCCCAAGCCTTGGCGATCCCATTGTTCTTCGATCGCATCGAGCAGTTGGCGGACGGTTTTCTTTCCGTCGAACCATCCTTTTCGTTCCATATACAGCAGCGCCGCGACAATCGCCCGCGTTTGGCTGTCATCGACCAGCTGCTCAAGCGCATAAAGCAATAGATCGGTTTGCCCGTACTGAATGACGTGCCGTCCGCGCGCGACCGCTTTTTCTTTTTTTCCTTTTTGGCTGTTTAAACTCCCAGGCAGCGGAATGCGCTCATGAATGCAGCCGAACGACTCGCCGCCTTCCGCTTTCCGTCCCGACGGCATCTGCAAGGCGATTTGTTTTGCCTCTGCCGTCACATCAAACGGGACGTACTGCTCCATTTTGATCACGCAATCCGCGATATCCAAGTAATCCCCCAATCCGCCGACGACAAGAACGGTCGAAATGCCGTAATCGCGAAATAGTTGACGCGCCTTGTCGATATACGGCGTGATAGGTTCGGCATCTTTCGCCACGAGCGCCTGCATGCGTCCATCTCGGATGAGCAAATTCGTCGCGCTCGTATCTTCATCAATCAAAAACGCCGATGCCCCCGCTTCAATCATTTCGATCATGCTCGCGGCCTGTGAGGTGCTGCCGCTCGCGTTTTCCGTCGAAAACTGTTTCGTCTCTTTTCCATACGGCAGCGTGCCAATGAGCGGGGAAATGTCAACACTGGCGACGCTCCGGCCGTCTTCGGCGCGAATTTTCACCGCCCCGCTGTCTGTGATGACAAACTCCCGCCCGTCGCCGGCGACATGATCATACACGCCGTGCTCCAGCGCCTGCAGCAGCGTCGATTTGCCGTGGTAGCCGCCGCCGACAATCAGCGTAATCCCTTTGCGGATGCCCATGCCTTTGATCGGTTCAGCGCGATGCGGAACGGGGATCGCGATCTCCAGCTCCGGCGGGCTTTGAAACGGCACCGCTCCACGTTGCAGCGGCTTGTCGCTCACTCCGCTCTCCCGCGGCAAAACCGCACCGTTCGCGACAAACGCCACCAATCCGTGTTCACGCAAATAGCGGCGAATGGCGTGCTGCTGATCGGCAAGCTCGACTGCCGCACGAATATCCTCCTCCCGAAGGCCGTACACCGCCCGCTCGATGACGGATGGAATTTGCTCGAAAAAGATGGCCTCGGCTTCTTTCGCCAAAATGCGCCGCCCGTTCGCCGGCAACCCGACCGACAAACAGACAGTGACCGTCTCGTCCGTCACTTGCACTGCTGTCCGCTCGAGCACCTTCTGCTCTGGGGCATCGATCAAGACGAGCCCGCTTTTTCCCGATCCGCGCGCCCGCAGCGGCCATTGCCGCAATTCATGATGGACGCGGCGCGCCAGCACATCTTCACAGCGGATGCGGCGCGGTTTCGTATTCATCCACTCCGCTGCCAACGCCGTTTTCGCCCGCGGTATGATCACGCGGACCTTGGACGGCTCAGCGAACGGATCGCCCTGCACGTGGTCAATCGCGAGCGTAAACAATGGAAACGAATACGTCCCTTCGATCGTTTTATACGCTTTATATCCCTTTTGATCAATGGATCGCAGCCGTTGTCTGAGCGTTTCCATGAAACCAGCTCCTTTTCCTCTTCATTCGTTGCCTCAACATACCCGAGTATGGCAAGACAACCTATATTGCCATTTTGAACTGTTCACTCATTGCATTGCAACAACGATCCAATCTCCGTTTCCGACACAGGTTGCCTCCAAAAATACCCTTGCCCTCCGTTGCACCCCATTTCCTTTAATATTTGAATTTGCTTCTCATTTTCAATTCCTTCTGCAACGACATCGATCGACAATTGATGAGCCATCGTGATCACAGCAGCCACAATGGCTTGGTCATCAGCGGATTGCGGTAAGTTTTTGATAAACGAACGATCGATTTTTAAACGGTCCACTTTTAACTTCTTTATATATCCTAATGAACTATATCCTACGCCAAAATCATCAATCGCCAGTTTAACGCCTGCCTCTTTTAACTGGCTTATGTTTTCGTACACGACCGCACTATCTTGCATCATAATATGTTCAGTCACTTCAAATTCCCATCGACATGGATCATCTCCATTGCTTTCAATAATGGAAAGGAGCCGTTTAGCCATGCCTGGTATTTGGAAATGGGAAGCAGACAGGTTGATGGATAAATCCGCTTCGACCCCCCCTCTTTGTTTCCACATTTTCCTGTGCCGGCATGCCGTAGACAGCACCCACTCATCGAGTTTTGGCATCAATCCTATTTTTTCAGCTAAAGGAATAAACTGATCCGGGCGGATCCATCCAAGCTCTGAATTATACCAACGAATCAGCGCTTCTAGGCGAATCAGTTCCCCAGTGAACAAATCGTACTGCGGCTGATAATACAGAATAAATTCATCTCTTTCGATAGCACGATGCAAATGGCTTTCTAATATCGTTTCCCTAATTAAGCGCTGATTGATCGTTCGATGATAAAATTGATAAAATTTTCCTTCCTCTTTCGCATGATACAGGGCCATGTCCGCATTGCCGAGCAACGTGTTTAAATCTTCTCCATCAAAAGGAAAAACGCTGATTCCGATATTGGCGGAGAGAATAAACTCTCTTCCTTCAATCTCCAATGGTCGGGCCAACATTTGTTGGATTGTCCGCACATACGCAAGGATAGACTGATAATTCACCCGCGGCGCCACAGCGACAAACTCATCACCGCCCACGCGAGTCAAAAACAGCTTTTGATCTAATACTGTTTGAAAACGATCAGCCATTTGTTTCAACACTTCGTCTCCCACCGAATGCCCCAATGAATCATTAATGTTTTTAAACCGCGCTAAATCAATAAAATAAACGGCCAGCAGTCGTTCCTCCTCTTTCGTCTCTTTCAGCAATTTAGAAAACTGCTCTCTTAAAAAACGGCGATTGGGAAGGCCCGTCAAATCATCATGGTTGGCCATATATTTGATTTGCTCTTCATACTGTTTCAAACGGGTAATATCCGTTCGAATCGACACGTATTGATACGGCTTTCCTCGTTCATCCAAAAAGGGGACAATGGTAGACTGAACCCAGTAGTAACTCCCGTCTTTCGCTTTATTTTTGATCTCTCCCCTCCATATCTTCCCTGTCCCGATGGTTTTCCACATATGTTTAAAAAATTCTCGGCTATGGTATCCCGAATTGACAATGCGATGGGTGTTTCCAATCAGTTCCTCACGGCTATATTGTGAGATGCGGCAGAAAGCCTCATTCACATATGTAATTTTTCCCGTCTGGTCGGTAATCACAACAATCGTCGATTCATCCAACGCTTTTTGAATTGACTCTAATTTTCTTAATGTATGTTGCAGTTTGGATTCTAGATCTTTCAACTCTTCCGGAAGAGAAGGCATACCATTCACCTCATTGTACTTTGAATTCTTATGCTCCAAATTTTAATGATAACGTATGACCATTTCAATGGCATAGCGCTGAAATACGTCATCGTCCTAAATTGTGTTGAATGAAACGCTTCTGTTTGAAAACATTGCTTTCCAATCGCTGACGCGATGCCGCACAGAAAGGATTCGATTGTGCACTGGGGAATAGGCAACATCATCAAAGGCAGACATCCATCGAGTAGGAGAGGGCGGCTAACCATAGCCATCAAGTTAAGAATTTGATCTTTTTTCAGCGCCAAAAACATGGTATCCTTTCTAACGAAAATCAGCGTTGGAAAGGATTATTTTTTTGGGGATATGGTAGTGTGGGTTATGGATATAAATGCCAATGGCATGCCCAGCATTTGGTTTTCTCTTCATCCTTTGATTGATTTTTCGAACATGCGTATCATCCTAAAAAATTTTATACCGCTAACTTGACGGGTATGGCCGTAAAGCCCTCCTTCATCACGTCCCGCAAAACGTCCGATACGGGCGGTCGGACGGCGGCGGCAGTTCCGCGTATTTCTCTTGCTCCCGCGAGTAGGCGTACGGGTCGGAAAGAGCTTGAAGGAGACGATTCATCACGCTGTAATCGCCGTCATCGACCGCGGCGGCCAACGCCTCTTCAACCCGATGGTTGCGCGGAATGACAGCCGGATTATGGCGGCGCATCCGCTCATACGCTTCTTCCCTTGACGCCGATTCTTGGCTGAGCCTTGTTTGCCAGCGCTCATGCCACTCGCGGAACTCCGAAGCGTCAAAGAGCGCCATTCCCGTATACTCACCTAACGTCAACGCCCGGAACGTGTTCGTATAATCAGCGCGGTATTGTTCCATCAGCCGCAATAAATCCGCAATCAGCTCCTGATCCCCTTCCTGCTCCTCGGCAAGGCCGAGCTTCGCCCGCATTCCGGAAAGCCAATGGCGATGGTACTGCTTCGGATACTCATCAAGCGCCTCTTGAGCAAGCGCAATCGCTTTGTCTTCATCGGCATCGAACAGCGGCAACAAGCTTTCCGCAAACCTTACCAAATTCCAGCCCCCGATATACGGCTGGTTTCCGTATGCATACCGTCCTTGCGTATCAATCGAGCTGAACACCGTCGCGGGGTCATACGTATCCATGAATGCACACGGCCCGTAGTCGATCGTTTCCCCGCTGATCGTCATATTGTCGGTGTTCATCACCCCGTGGACGAAACCAACGAGCTGCCATTTCGCGATCAATGCCGCTTGCCGTTCGATCACTTGTTCAAGCAAAAACAAATAGCGGTTCTCAGCTTCCTCAAAACCGGGTAAATGGCGCCAGAGCGCGTAGTCAGCCAACGCGCGCAGCTCTTCTTTCGTCCCCCATTGCGCCGCGTATTGGAACGTCCCGACGCGCAAATGACTTGAGGCGACGCGGGCCAACACCGCCCCAGGCAATTCCGTCTCCCTCACAATCGTCTCTCCCGTGGTGACGACCGCCAGACTTCGCGTCGTCGGGATGCCAAGCGCGTGCATCGCCTCGCTCACGATGTACTCCCGCAGCATCGGCCCAAGCGCCGCCCGCCCATCGCCGCCGCGCGAATACGGCGTCCGGCCCGAACCTTTCAGCTGAATGTCCACCCGCTCCCCGCTTGGCGTGATGTGCTCGCCAAGCAGCACCGCCCGTCCATCGCCAAGCATCGTAAAGTACCCGAACTGATGCCCCGCATACGCCTGCGCCAGCGGCTCCGCCCCGTTCGGAATTTGGTTTCCGGCGAACACCGCCACTCCCTCTTCGCTTCGCAACGCTTCCTCATTCAACCCAAGCTCCGCGGCCAGCGGACGATTCAACACCGCGAGCTTCGGCGCGCGCACCGGCGTGGGGAGAACACGGCTGAAAAAGCGCTCCGGCAGCCTTGCATAACTGTTGTCGAACTTCCATCCTGCGTCCAACATCGTCATCTCCTTTGCGGCCAACGCCTGTTCTTTTACGTTTTATTGTACAGCAAGACAGCCGGCATCATAAATCGAAAATGTGCTGTCTTCAACCAAAACCGCTTGCCTTCCTTCGACGAAAACCGCCATCTTTTCTCTTTCCTTCCCCGTTCCGTTTCTCCTATAATGGCCATAAGGAGGTGAAACAAATGGAAGAGAACACGATCATTCAAGCCGTGCTCCACGCGCTCGAACAGCATTCTGACAAAATCGGCTCGAAAATGCAGGAAATGGAGCAACGACTGCATCATGAAATGCAAACGATGGAACAGCGACTTCACCATGAAATGCAAACAATGGAGCAACGACTCCGCGGCGAGATGCAGGAAATGGGACAACAGCTGCGCAATGAGATGCAAGAAATGGGGCAACAACTCCGCAGCGAGATGCAAGAAATGGGGCAGCAGCTGCGGTCGGAAATCCACGCTGTTGAAACTCGGCTTGAGGCCAAAATCGACGCCCTTCGCGAAGAAATGCATCAGATAAACCAACAACTGAATGAGCGAATCGACCGCTTAGAAGAAGAACTGACAGACACACAAACCTCGGTCGAAGTGTTGACAACGAAAGTGCTCCATCACGACCGAAAACTTCGCCAATTGGCCAAGCAAGCGTAACTCCTCTTTCGCCGATCAACCCAAATGTCCCGATCCACCGCAAACGAAAACCGCTCCCGTTTTATCATTCTTCTTGGTCTTCGCTTTACGCCGAGCAAACGGAGCGGTTTTCACGTTCACAGAGCAGCTATTCCTGATCCAAAAATGAATCGCGTTCGACCTCGCACATTCTCCATGCACCGCGCTTGCGCCGCCACCTCCGCCTGCTTGCTTCGTTTTTCCGCCATCTGTTCGGCTTCGCGATGTTCGCGGGCAAATTGCTCTTTCAGCGCATACTGGCGCTCAAGCAGCTGCCGCACCCGTTCGACTTCCTGTTCACATTGGCGCAAATAGTGATTGAGAAGCGCGATCGGGTTTTTCTTTTCTTTTTCGTCAAGCCATTCATGGAGATCGGCTTCAATGATCGTTTTCAAGCGAGAGAACACACTCATCATCGATTCGCTCCTTTTTCATTGATTTCATGAACATCCGTTGGAACGAAAGAGGGCGTTTTCCTTTTCCAACAAACATCTTCCAATACTCAACTTTCTTTCTCGTGATGAACGGTTATGTTTTCAGTGGAACGAGTTTATTTTGTGTTTACAACTTTAATACTAATCGAGCTACACTTTCTACATGCGCCGTGTGCGGAAACATGTCGACCGGCTGGATGTAGTCGACGCGGTATTGTGCGGCCAAGGCATCGAGATCGCGGGCGAGGCTCGATGGGTTGCACGAGACGTAGACGACCGTTTTCGGGCGGACGTGGAGAATCGTTTCAAGCAACGCCCGGTCGCAGCCGACGCGGGGCGGGTCGACGATGATGACGTCCGGCTTCCAGCCTTCGTTCACCCATTTTGGCAGCCAATATTCCGCTTTGCCGACGACATAGTGCGTGTTCGTAAAGCCATGTTTGTCCGCGTTTTTCTTGGCGTCTTCAATCGCTTCGGGGATCGTATCCATGCCGCGCACTTCTTTCGCATCGCGGGCGAGCCACAGCCCGATCGTGCCGACGCCGCAGTAGGCGTCAACGATCCGCTCCGTTCCGGTGAGGGCGGCCGCTTTTTTCACTTCGTCGTACAGCTTGACCGTTTGGATCGGGTTAAGCTGGAAAAAGGCGCGCGCCGACAGTTCAAATGACAAGTCGCCGAGCGTTTCTTGAATGTACTCGTCGCCGGCGAGCACTTCGGTTTCGTTGCCAAAAATGAGCGACGTTTTTTCGCCGTTGATGTTTTGCACGATTGATTTCACTTCCGGAAGGCGGCGGCGAATTTCGTCAATGAGCAGCTGTTTGCGCGGAATGTCTTTTGTCGCTGTCACCAGCACAAGCTGGATGTCGCCCGTATGGAAGCCGACACGGACGACGATCGTCCGCACGACGCCCGTTCTCGTCCGCTCGTTGTAAATCGGGATGCGCAAGTCTTGCAAAATCGTTTTCACGATGTTCGTCACGCGCGTCGTTTGCGGATGCTGGATGCGGCATTCCGATAGGTCGACGAGTCGGTGGGAGTCAAGGCCGTACAGCCCGGCGAGCACCTTCCCTCTTTTCATCCCGACTTGAAATTGGCTTTTGTTTCGGTATTGCCACGGGTCGGCCATGCCGATCGTCGGGCGGATGTCAAGTTTGTCGACATCGAGGCGGCGGGCGTGGCGGCGCAATGCTTGGATGACGATGTCGCGTTTGGCTTCAAGCTGCGCTTCGTACGATAAGTGCTGGAGCTGGCAGCCGCCGCACTGGTCATAGAGCGGGCATGGCGGCTTGATACGGTTTGGCGAGCGCTTGCGGATGCGCTTGATTTTCGCCTCGGCGTAGGTTGGATGGATGTCCGTCGCTTCGACGACGACTTCTTCCCCCGGCAACGCGCCGGGGACGAAGACGACTTGTTTTTGGAAATAGCCGACCCCTTCGCCGTTAATGCCGATCCGTTGAATGGTCACAGGAAATTGGTCGCCTTTTTTGATTTTGATGTTCGTTTGTTGCTTTGCCATATCGGTCCCTCTCATTCAATGCTTCGCCACAAATAAAGCGCCGCATAGCTGGCGTACGGTTTCCACCGCTCGCCGAGCGCCGCCATCTCTTTTGCGGTCGGCCGCTTCGGAAGCCCGAATTGTTTTTCAACCGCCCGCTGCAAACCGATATCCGCCGGCGGGAAGACGTTTGGACGGCCAAGGCCAAAGAGAAGGAAGTTTTGCACGGTCCACGGACCGATGCCGCGCACGGCGGTCAACCTCTCCATCACCTCGCCGTCTTCCATCTGCTCGAGTTCATCAAGCCGCAGCTTTCCGTCAGCGATGAGACGCGACACATCGACGATATATTCCGCTTTCCGCCCGCTCAGCTGCAAGGCGCGCAAGTCATCGTACGAACGGGCGGCCACTTCTTCCGGGCGCGGGTAAAACCAAACGCCGTCCCGCTCCTCGCCAAACGCTTTCACAAACCGCTCTGTGAGCCGGTAACCGACTTTAAGATGAAGCTGCTGGTGGATCAAACATTTCATTAGGCAAAAATACAAGTCAAAATCGAGCACAAGCGGCAGCCCCTCATACTCGGCAAACAGCGGCGCCAGGTCAGTGCGGCGGAAATGCTCGTAAATGGGCCCGAGCGGCGTCCGCCATTGAAACAGATGCGAAATCCGCTCCATCACCTCGTCTTGCCGCTCGGGAAAAGGAGCTGAAACGACAAATCTCGGGTCATCTTTTGTGCCGACGCCTTCCACCGTTACGGGCACGAAACAGCCGTCGAGGGCGAGCGGCACGGTGATGCGCTGCCGTTCCCGATCCACGGCCAACAGCGGGTCGAGCGAAAGCCGCTCAAGGGCGTGGGCGAAATCGTACGGCGCCGGCACCGTCACTGTTTTTGTCCACATCGCATTCACCTGTTTCTTTCGTCCGTATCCTCATTATAACGAAAAAGACCCGCTGAACCAAGCGGCTCACGGGTGGGGCCATTTTTCAAACGAAACCGCTTATGGGCGAAACAGCCACGGATGGAGTCCCATCTTTTTCGCCATCAATTCATCTAAGCTGGCAAACGTATACCCTTGTTTGCGCAAGTCGTCGATCACCTTCGGCAGCGCGTCGGCGTTGTCTTTCGATACGGAGTGCAGCAACAAAATCGCGCCTGGGTGAATTTGTTTCATGATTTGGTCATAGGCATATTGCCAGCCGCGCTGACGGTCGGTTTGCCAGTCGACGAACGCCAGCGACCAAAAGACGTGGTAATAGCCGAGCTCGCGGGCGAGAGATAACGTCCGTTCGCTGAAAATGCCGCGCGGCGGGCGAAGGTACATCATCCCTTTTTGCCCGGTCAGCTCTTCTGTCTTTTCCTTGACTTTTTCCAACTCTTCGCGCACCCGCTCATCGCTGGCGGTCGTTAAATCGGGATGGTGCCACGAATGGTTGCCGATGATATGTCCTTCCGCCGCCATCCGTTTGACTAAATCGGGCGCGGTTTGCAAATAATGGCCGGTGACAAAAAAGGCGGCCGGCACATGTTTTTCTTTCAAGATGTCCAAAATTTGCGCCGTATAGCCGTTTTCATAGCCGTTGTCAAACGTCAAGTAAATCGTTTTTTCACTCGTATCGCCTAAATAAAACGCGTCATATTTGGCAAGCAGCTCATCGAGCTCTTTTCCCGCCGACGGGGGCTCGTGGTTTTCGCTCCGCTTGAATCCCCAATGGATCGCTTGATTGCTTGCGGCAAACGCAGAAGCGGGAAAAAGCGCAATCGCTAAAACGAGAGAAATAAGCCATCTCATGCCTGGTTCCTCCTTGGCCGCCGTCTTTTCCTCTTTTTTATTGTTTTCGCCCTCAGCTGCTTTACGCACGCCATTTTTTGCAAAAAAAGACCCCAAAAGCGGATGCTTTTGGGGAGTCACGCTGCCAATCGTTTCTTCACGTTTACTTGAACACCGGTTCTTTGAATTGGGCCAGTTTTTCCAACGATGATTTTTCTACATCTTCATGCAAGCTGTTGCCGTGCGAGTCCATCGTAACGACGGCGGTGAAGTTTTCAACACGCAAATGCCACATGGCTTCTGGAATGCCAAATTCCATGAGATCCACGCCTTCGACTGATTTGATACAGTCCGCATAATATTGGGCCGCGCCGCCGATGGCGTTTAAGTACACGCCGCCGTGTTCTTTTAACGCTTGCAGCGTCTTTGCGCCCATGCCGCCTTTGCCGATGACAGCGCGGACGCCGAATTTTTTCATAATGTCGCCTTGATACGGCTCTTCGCGGATGCTGGTCGTCGGGCCGGCGGCTTTGGCGTGCCAGCGGCCGTCTTCGTCTTTTAGCATGACCGGGCCGCAATGGTAAATGATTTGCCCGTTCAAATCGACGGGGGCATCGTGATCCATCAAATATTTATGAATGGCGTCGCGGCCGGTGTAAATGACGCCGCTGATGCGGACGACGTCGCCGACGCGGAGCTTCCGCACTTGTTCTTCCGACAGCGGCGGAACGAGATCGATGACGCGCGCCTCTCCTTGTTCAAGCGCCGCGGCCGCTTCCGCTTTTTCCAACTCTTTTGCAAAATCGACGTCTTCGCCGTCTTGGTACAGCCATTCGATGATCTCACCGGTGGCCGGATCGATTTTCACGCCCATGCGCCGGAACGCCCAGCAGTTGTAGGCGACGGAGACGAAGAAGCTCGCCGGGATGCGATGCATGACGCCGATTTTACAGCCAAGCAGCGTCGATTCGCCGCCAAAGCCCATCGTGCCGATGCCGAGCTTGTTGGCGTTTTCCATAATGTATTCTTCCAGCTGGCGCAATTCTTCAATCGGGTTGACGTCATCAACCGGACGGAACAGCTGTTCTTTGGCGAGCTCATAGCCGGATGAGCGGTCGCCGCCGATGCCGACGCCGATGAAGCCGGCGCTGCACCCTTGCCCTTGCGCCTGATACACCGCATGCAAAATGCATTTGCGGATGCCGTCCAAATCGCGGCCGGCGCGGCCGAGCCCTTCGAGTTCACACGGCAGGCTGTATTGGATGTTTTTGTTTTCACAGCCGCCGCCTTTTAAAATAAGGCGAACGTCAATGTAATCGTTTTCCCACTGTTCAAATTTAATGACCGGCACGCCTTCCCCTAAGTTATCGCCGCTGTTTTTGCCGGTGAGCGAATCGACCGAGTTCGGGCGCAGTTTGCCATTTTTCGTCGCTTCGACAATGGCAGCCCGGATCGCTTTTTTCATTTCGATTTGGTTGACGCCGACCGGCACTTTGATTTTAAACGTCGGCAAGCCCGTATCTTGGCAAATCGGCGATACGTTTTCGTCCGCCATTTGAATGTTGCCAACGATTGTATCCAATGCCATCGCCGCCCGCGTGCCGGCGTTTTCGCGCGCTTTCGCCCGAGCGATCGCTCGACGGACGTCCTTCGGCAGCTTCGTCGACGTCTCGACGATCAAGTCGTACATGCTTTGCTGGAACTTTTCCATTTGTCTAAACGCCCCTTCCCCTGTTCATCGTGCATAGGCAGTTGTCCTTATCTTTTTCTATTATACTCCGTTTCTCGCTGTTGTGTAAAAAATCTTTCTTTTCCATCTCATGATGGCTCCTTTCTCATCATACGAATGGGGTAGAGGCAAAACAGCTAAAACGATTGACAAGGGCTGCTAAGGCGGCTAATAATGAACGATGGAACTTTTTTATAGAGAGAGGAGAAAGCGATGCGTTCATCCGCCATGCCGGCCATTACGCCGGCGTACGATCCGTGGGAGGCGTACGTTGATCTAGAAGAGTATGGAAAGTTGGAACTGACGAACGTCGAGTTTACGACAACGACGCTTTGCAATATGCGCTGTGAACATTGCGCCGTCGGCTATACGTTGACAGCGAAAGATCCCGAGGCGCTGCCGCTTGAGTTGTTGCTCCGCCGGCTTGAAGAAATTCCGCATTTACGCTCATTAAGCATCACCGGCGGCGAGCCGATGCTGTCATTAAAATCGGTTGAACAATACGTCGTTCCGCTTCTCCGCTATGCACATGAGCGCGGGGTGCGAACGCAGCTGAATTCGAATTTGACGCTTGACTTGTCCCGCTACGAAAAAGTGATTCCGTATTTGGATGTGCTCCATATCTCCCACAACTGGGGGTCAATCGACGATTTCATCGACGGTGGATTCGCTATGATGGAGCGGAAACCGACGCGCGCCCAACGCGAGAAATACTTCCAGCGCATGCTTGACAATGCAAAAGCGCTGGCCAATGCCGGCGTGATGGTATCGGCGGAAACGATGTTAAACAAACGGACCGTCCGCCATTTGGAAACGATCCATCGCCAAGTCGTTGAGGAAATGGGCTGCCGGCGCCATGAAATTCACCCGATGTACCCAAGCGATTTTGCCAGCGCCTTAGAGACGCTAAGTCTCGATGAGCTGCGCGCGGCGATCCACCATTTGCTTGACATTCGCGATGAAAACGTCTGGATGTTGTTTGGCACGCTGCCATTTTACCCGTGCAGCGACAATGAAGACGATCTTCGCCTATTAAAGCGGCTGTATGAAAGCAAAAACGTCACCGTCCGCAACGACCCTGACGGCCGTTCGCGGCTTAATGTCAACATTTTCACCGGCGATGTCATCGTCACCGATTTCGGCGATGAACCGCCGCTTGGCAACATCGTCCGCGATTCATTGCCGGATGTGTATAACCGATGGCGGCGCTCGAAACTCGCCAATGAACTTCTTTGCCACTGCCCGGCCGCGCGCTGCTTAGGGCCCAATGTGCTCGTCAAGCAGACGTATTACCGCGGCGTCGATTTTACAAAACGGGCGGCGCGCATCGCCCGATAAACAGCAACGCCGCAGAGGCAAGTGCATCATCAGCCATACGCATAAAAAAGAGGAGGCCCAAAACGCGCCTGCTTTTTGGGCCCGACTCTTTTATCGCGGCTGCTCGCTGACGACATAGGACATATACAGCCGGTCTTGCACCGGAATCCATGCCCCGACCCCTCTTGTCGTCACGTTTTTGACGACGATTTTCTTTTTGTTTCCTTTCAAGACGATATACACTTCCCCGTACGTCACTTTCCCTTTTTCATTCACAGCCGGAGCATACGCATACAAATAGCCCATTTTTTTCGCCGGCACGTTGTACGGCTGATCCTTTTTCGTGCCAAGACCGACAACGGTGCTGAAAGCGAGCGGTAAATTTGTTTTTTCCATGGCCTTGTTCAACATCATCCGTTTGACGGCGTCTTCATTCGGCACTTTCACCGTCAAGCCGCCACGGACGTATTTTTGCATTTCCTGTTTGTAATACAGTTTTTGTGCTGTGTCGCCGCCGCGGTTGTCGAGAAAATTCGTATTGACCTTTTGATACTCCCAATTTGTTGATGTTTCGAGCGATTGGTAGTTGAGCGGCCATTGGCCTAAATAAATCGTCGCCCGGTAGCCGATGGCCCACGGCGCGTTCGTTGCCGAAGATTCATTAAAGAGATGAACCAATTCAGGATTCTCAATGTTCACATTGGCCGATTTCAGCAGCTGTTTCGTAAACGAGCTTGGCTCTAGATGCGGCAAGTCTTGCGTTGGATTCGGGTATGTGTTCTCTTTCGAGATATCGATCACCGCACCGGGCGCCGGCTTTCCAGAAGCTGCCAATGCCGGGAACGCTGCCGCATACAGAAGCAGTGCGCTCGCAAACAGCGAAACCGCCCATTTTTTCATCGCATTCGCTCCTTTCTATCTCATATTCACTGTTATTTTCCGTCAAAACGCACCGTTTATCCGTGACAGTGAAAATTTCTTCCGTCCCGGCGCCGTGCCTCTGTCCAAAAAACCCGAGCGCCAACCGCCCGGGTGAATCCGTCAAAGCAAATAAAAACCAATGCCCATAATGATATAGGCCGCCAGCAGCGTCGCCCCTTCAAACCAGTTCGTATCGCCGTCGTTGGACAATACGATCATCAAGAGCACCGAAGCGGCCATCGCGACGAGTTCGGGAAGTGAAAAGACAAGCGGCATTTTTTCCGGAAACAAAAGCGAAACGAGCACAAGCACCGGCGCGACGAACATGGCGATTTGCAAGGTCGAGCCGACGGCGATCTCGACGGCGACGTTCATTTTATTTTTGTATGCCATCATGACAGCCGAAGCATGCTCCGCCGCATTGCCGACGATGGCGACGATGATGATCCCGATAAACAGCTCGCTCCAGCCAAACGACTCCGCCACGGTTTCGAACGTATGGACGAGCCGCTCTGACAAGTAGGCAACCGCGAGCGTAGCCAGTGCCAAAATGGCGGTCGCTTTTCCTTTTCCCCATTCCGGCTCCTCATGTTCTTCCGCTTCGTCCGATTTATGCTGGTATACGCCGCGGTGGGTGACAAGCCGGAAGTAAAGGGCAGCGATGTAAAGCAAAATCATAATAATCGAAATGCCGACGCTCAACGCAAGCCGTTCGCCGCCGTCCATTTGCATTGTAAACACTTCCGGAATGACAAACGCGACGAAAATGGCAAACGTCAGCAGCCCGGCGTTATGGCGGGCGTCATAAATATTGAATTCTTGCCGTTTATATTTCAAACCGCCGACAAAAAACGATAACCCGGCAACCAACAGCAAATTTCCCAGCACCGAGCCGGTCAAGGAGGCGAGCACGACATCCACGAGTCCGGCTTGCAAGGCAAAAATCGAGATGATCAACTCGACCGCATTGCCAAAGGTGGCGTTTAACAGCCCGCCGATGCGCGGTCCGGCGACGATGGCCAAACTCTCTGTCGCCCGCCCCATATAGCTGGCGAGCGCAATGATCGTCAAACAATACAGCCCAAACATCAAGACGGTCGGCCAGTGAAGAAAGCCGCCGATTACTGACACCGGCACGCCGATCCATGCCATCCAGGCAAACAACCTGTTCATTTGTGTTTCTTCCACCTTTCCCATCAACATTTTTTCGTTGCATTGATCGTTGCTTGTATGTACGATGGAATACGGGCCAGCCGTTCCGCCGTGAAAAGACGGATTCTGTTTGTTCGCGGGCTGGCCAATTTAAAGAAGTGAGGATATGACGATGCGTTTCGCCATTTTAACTGCGGTCGTGGCCATCTCTGGCTTGTCCCAAGGAATGTTGCTTCCGCTGTTAGCCATGTTGCTTGATGAACACGGCGTCCCTTCGTCCGTCAACGGGGTGCATGCTGCTGCTCTATATATCGGCGTGCTGGCCATTTCACCGTTTCTGGAGCGGCCGTTGGGGAAGTATGGGTATCGACCCATCATTCTCCTTGGTGGTTCTATTGTAATATGTTCGCTTACTCTTTTTCCACTTTTTTCTTCATTTTTTATTTGGCTGGCTCTCCGTTTTTTGATCGGCGTCGGCGACCATATGCTTCATTTCGCGACTCAGACATGGATCACCGACCTTTCGCTGCCGGCTAAGCGCGGGCGGCGTCTGTCACTGTATGGTTTGGCATTCGGCCTTGGTTTTACAGCCGGCCCGCTTCTCGCTTCGCTCGCCTCGATCAATGAGGCGTGGCCGTTTTATTTGGCCGCTCTCCTCAGTTTCAGCGGGTGGGTGGCCGTCTTTTGGCTGCCAAAAGAAAAACCGAAGCCGTTTGAACGCTCTTCCTCAGCCGCCGGCCGGTGGGTCGGTGCATGGAAACATGCATGGCCAGCGCTCTTGCTGCCGCTTGCCTACGGCTTTTTGGAAGCGTCCCTTCATTCCGTGTTCCCGCTGTATGCCTTGCGCAAGCAGATGAGCGCCGAACAGATCGCCTTCATTTTGCCGTTTTTCTCGTTAGGCGGCATCGTCTTTCAGCTCCCGCTCGGGGCGCTCAGCGACCGGTTCGGGCGGCGGGCGGTAATTCGTTTTGCCTTGCTGGCCGGCGCCAGCTGTTTTTTGGCCGCGCTCACGGTCGGTGCGTCCACTGTCGGGCTCGCTGCCTGTCTGTTTGCCGCCGGCATGTTTACTGGCTCCCTTTTCTCCCTTGGCATTGCCTATATGACCGACTTGTTGCCGAAAGCGCTCCTCCCGACCGGCAACTTGTTGTGCGGAATGCTGTACAGCCTCGGCAGCATGGTGGGCCCGCCCCTTGCCGGAAGCGCCGTCGATGCGGCAACGAACGCCTTTTTTCTGACGGTCACCGCTGTTCTTCTCATCCCCGCCGTCTGCCTTGCCGGACGGCAGGAACAGGAAAAAGCGGCTTGACCGCTTTTTTATTTTTTGTTTTTTTTTAAAAAAATCATTGACCATTTTATTTTTACTGTTATATAATAAAAACAAGATAACAAGTTACTGTTTTAAAACAGAAAAAGGAGTGGCGATGATGAGCAGAGCAGAACGGAAAAACATGATCGAGTTTATCGAAAAAGTGCGGGGGTTGTCGCGGGAAGAGCTCGCCTGCATGACTGACGCCGAGATCGAGTACATTTACGAGCGGTATTACCACCATCATGAAGAAATTGTGGAGTAAAGCGCCGTTCGCTGACCGCCCCAGCGAAAAAGGTGTCCCGCATTGGGACACCTTTTCTAATGATAGCCGTTTTGGCCGTTGGCGCTGCCGCTCGTTTTATGTTTCGGCCTGTTTTTCCCTTTTTGCTTCGTACCCCCGTCTTTTTTCGTGTGCTTCGTCATCGCAATCCCCCCTGTATCAAAATCCCCCGCATCGTTACGTTATCCGGTTTGCGGAGCATTTATGCACATCAACGGAGCCGCTTTCTTCCTTCACGTTCACAATCGAAAATGGCGTTCATTTCCCCTCCTAACACGAGAATCATGCCCGATAAATAAAACCAAATCATCAGCACAATCATCCCGCCGAGACTTCCGTACATGGCTGTATAGTCAGCAAAATGGTTGACATAATAGGCAAACGCCCATGATGTCGCAATCCAGCCGGCGGTGGCGAACAAAGCGCCGCGCACGACATTGACGCAACGCAGCTGTTTGTTCGGGGCAAAATAATAAAGGGCGGTAAAAACAACAAACAAGATGATCACGCTCGTCACCCAGCGAAATGTGTTCCATATCGTCAAAAACGGCTGCGACAACCCGAGGGTGGAAAACAAAAACAACCCGATCATCCGCCCGAATACCGGCAATACAAGCATAACGATAATGACCGCGATCATCCCGAGCGTCAGCACAATCGACAGGCCCCGCACAACCCAAAACGGACGGTCCTCTTGTACGTCATATGCGCGGTTGAACGCCCGCATAATGGCGCTCATGCCGTTCGATGCCGACCAAATGGCGCCGATAATGCTTAACGACAGCAGCTTTCCGTTTTGCTCATCCATCAGACGGTGGACATTCGTCTCGATCAGATGAAGCGCTTCTTTCGGCGCATACTGCCGCACAAGCATAAGCACATCTTCGTGCGGGATCGGCAAGTAAGCCAGCAGCGTCATTAAAAACAATAAAAACGGAAACAACGACAACAGAAAGTAATACGCCAATTCCGCCGACAGCCGCGGAACTTCATCCTCCGTAAAGCGCCGGGCCAACTCGCGGATGAACGTCATATCCACCAACACAGGTCGCCCTCCTTTTCCGTTTTTTCATCATTTTCTTTCCCTAGGGGCCAGCCGATGATCGCGGACGATCGCGTCAAGCAAATGCTCGCAGCCGGAGCGAATCAGGCGGTACACTTCGGCAAAATTCCCGGTATAATACGGATCCGGCACATCGTCTTTTTCCCGATCCGGGACAAAATCAAGCAGCCGGGCGATCACCGCCGGCGAATTCGGCCCGGCGAGCCGGCGCAAATCGCTCAAATTGGCGGCGTCCATGGCGATGATGTAATCAAATTCCTCCAAGTCGCGGCGCCCGACTTGCCGGGCGCGGATGCCGGAATAGTCAATGTCGTTTTCACTCAAAATCCGCCTTGTCCCCTCATGCGGCGGCTCCCCGACATGCCAGCTGCCCGTTCCCGCTGAATCAACGACAATCTGTCCGTCAAGCCCCCGTTCGTTCACCAAATGACGGAATACCGCTTCCGCCATCGGCGAACGGCAAATGTTGCCGAGGCAAACAAACAACACTTTGACCATCGAAGCAGCCACTCCTTTCCATCCCGTTTTCTTGGCATTAGTTTTCCCTTTTCATCCAAGCGCTTGATAGCCGCTTTCTAGCAGCTCGTGCACATGCACCTATATTTTACCACCTAACGCTGGCGCGGACTATATTGCCTCTCCCCTTTTTCACCGCCGGTGTGGTACAATACATGATAACCTGCCACGAAAGGAGCGAAACCATGGATTTATCGAAACCGTCCGCAGAAAACGTCGAATATATCGTTGAACAGCTGAAGAAAAAATTAAAAGTGCTCAATTTTGATGCGATTAAGCCGGCCCATTTTTCCGAGGCATGGTATGACGAACTGAAAGACATTTACGACATGGTCATGAAGCGTGAAACGTTCAGTCCAAGCGAAATACAGGCCATTGTTGAGGAGCTCGGAAGCCTGCGCAAGCGGTAATCCTCTCCTTCCGTCACCGGATGGAAGCATCGCGAAGCTGCCTATGTATATAAAAAATTCCTATCGAAAAACTAGGATTGACATTAGCGCCAATTGTGTTAAAATTTTAATCAATATAAATTACATACGCTTATCAAGAGCGGGGGAGGGACTGGCCCGATGAACTCCGGCAACCTGCCGCGTTTGGCAAGGTGCTAATTCCAGCAAAATGGGATCCATTTTGGAAGATAAGGCGTCCCTCGTTCTTCCGCTCTTTCCGAAATGGAAGGGGCGTTTTTATCGCCAGGCTGCCCGTTGCCGGATGAATATCCGACTAATTATGTTGATTTTCTTTGTTTTTAAGGAGGGGGAAACGATGCTCACATATGACCAATGGGAAACGGCCGAAAAACCGTCTTTTCCGTCCGATGATGAAACGAAAGGGGCGTTGGCTGTCCTTGCTTGGGCGTACCGCGAATACGGCGATGACATTGTCTATGCGTGCAGTTTCGGCATTGAAGGGATTGTGCTCATTGATTTGATTTCCCAAGTCAAGCCGGATGCGGAAATCGTCTTTTTGGATACAGGGCTGCATTTCCAAGAGACGTACGACACGATCGCGAACGTACAGGAAAAATACCCGTCGCTCCGCATCGTGATGAAACAGCCGCACTTGACGCTGGAGGAGCAGGCTGCACAGTTCGGCGATGAACTATGGAAACGCGATCCGAACAAATGCTGTGAGTTGCGCAAAGTCATTCCGCTGCGGGAAGTCTTGACCGGCGTCACCGCCTGGATTTCCGGCTTGCGCCGCGAACAGTCGCCGACGCGGCGCCATGTCGAGTACATCAATAAAGACGACAAATTCCGCTCCATTAAAGTGTGCCCGCTCATTCATTGGACGTGGAAAGACGTTTGGAATTACGTATATAAACACGGTCTTCCGTACAACGTGCTCCATGACCGGGGCTACCCGAGCATCGGCTGCGCCCCTTGCACAGCGCCGGCATCGGATCCGAACGATTTGCGCTCCGGGCGCTGGGCCGGCCAGGGGAAAACGGAGTGCGGGCTCCATCTCACATAAGGGGAGAACAACGATATGCTCCTTGCCATTGCCTTTATTGTGTCCTTTTTCTTCGCCATGAACATCGGGGCGAGCGGCGCGGCCGCCTCGATGGGTGTCGCGTACGGGTCGGGCGCCATTCCGAAAAAGTCGATGGCCCTCCTTCTTTGCGGCATCGGCGTGTTTCTCGGCAGCCTCGGCGGCGGAGAAGTAGTGAAAACGATCGGGTCGGGCATTATTCCGTCTTCGATCCTCACCGTCAAAATCGTCGTCATCATTTTAACGGCGGCGGCCATTTCACTTTTTGCGGCGAACATCATGGGCATTCCGCTCTCGACGAGCGAGATCACCGTCGGATCAGTCGTCGGCGTTGGCATCGCCTATCAGGCGTTGTACTTTCATAAGCTGCTGTTTATCGTGTCGGTATGGATCGTGATCCCGATCGTCGCCTTTTCGTTTACGCTGGCTGTCGGCAAATGGTTTTTGGCGCTCAAGCGAAAATATCCGCAGCTTGAACAAGGGCGCTGGCAAAAAACATTCATGGCCTTGCTCGTTGTCACCGGCTTTCTCGAGGCGTTTTCCGCCGGCATGAACAATGTGGCCAATGCCGTCGGGCCGCTCGTCGGCGCCGGGCTGATGGCGGTCGGGCCGGCAACTATCTTCGGCGGCTTGTTTGTCGCTGCCGGCGCCCTGTTGCTTGGGCATCGCGTGTTAGAAACAAACGGAAAGAAAATTACAAACTTCTCCCCGTTTGAAGGAAGCGCCATTTCCGGCACGGGAGCCGTGCTCGTCATCATTTCGTCGCTGTTTGGTTTGCCTGTTCCGCTTACGCAGATTACGACATCGGCGATCATCGGCATCGGCACGGCGAAAAGCGGGATGTCGATTTGGCAAAAGCGGATTGTCGTGCAACTGTTGAAAGTGTGGTTTGTTTCGCCAATATTTTCCCTTGTCATTTCGTACAGCCTTGTGAAACTGTTGCTTGACAGCGATGTTTACACGGTGATTGCCATCTTCAGCGTCTGCCTGGCGACGCTTGGCGTCATCAGCTTAAAAAAAACAGTCGCCGAAGAAGAGCGTTCGCTTCATGAACATGGCGGCGGCATTTAATGAACATCTATCAATCTAGGAGGTTATGAACATGAGTTTGAGCATTCCGCATGGCGGCACATTGATCAACCGTTGGAATCCGGATTACCCAATCGATGAAGCAACGAAAACGATCGAGCTGTCCAAAGCCGAACTAAGCGACCTTGAGCTGATCGGCACAGGCGCCTACAGCCCGCTCACCGGGTTTTTAACGAAAGCCGATTACGATGCGGTCGTAGAAACGATGCGCCTCGCTGATGGCACTGTCTGGAGCATTCCGATCACGCTGGCGGTGACGGAAGAAAAAGCGAGTGAACTCGCTGTCGGCGACAAAGCGAAACTCGTTTATGGCGGCGACGTCTACGGCGTCATTGAAATCGCCGATATTTACCGCCCGGATAAAACGAAAGAAGCCAAGCTCGTCTATAAAACCGATGAACTCGCTCACCCGGGCGTGCGCAAGCTGTTTGAAAAACCAGATGTGTACGTCGGCGGAGCGGTTACGCTCGTCAAACGGACCGACAAAGGCCAGTTTGCTCCGTTTTATTTCGATCCGGCCGAAACGCGGAAACGATTTGCCGAACTCGGCTGGAATACCGTCGTCGGCTTCCAAACGCGCAACCCGGTTCACCGCGCCCATGAATACATTCAAAAATGCGCGCTTGAAATCGTGGACGGCTTGTTTTTAAACCCGCTCGTCGGCGAAACGAAAGCGGACGATATTCCGGCCGACATCCGGATGGAAAGCTATCAAGTGCTGCTGGAAAACTATTATCCGAAAGACCGCGTTTTCTTGGGCGTCTTCCAAGCTGCGATGCGCTATGCCGGTCCGCGCGAAGCGATTTTCCATGCCATGGTGCGGAAAAACTTCGGCTGCACGCACTTCATCGTCGGCCGCGACCATGCGGGCGTCGGCAACTATTACGGCACGTATGATGCGCAAAAAATCTTCTCGAACTTTACGGCCGAAGAGCTTGGCATTACACCGCTCTTTTTCGAACACAGCTTTTATTGCACGAAATGCGAAGGCATGGCATCGACGAAAACATGCCCGCACGACGCGCAATATCACGTTGTCCTTTCTGGCACGAAAGTCCGTGAAATGTTGCGCAACGGCCAAGTGCCGCCGAGCACATTCAGCCGTCCGGAAGTGGCCGCCGTTTTGATCAAAGGGCTGCAAGAACGCGAAACGGTCACCCCGTCGACACGCTAAAGGAGGAGCGAGATGAGCACGAATATCGTTTGGCATCATACATCGGTGACAAAAGAAGATCGCCGCCAACGCAACGGCCATCATAGCGCCGTCCTTTGGTTCACGGGGCTGTCCGGCTCCGGCAAATCGACGGTGGCGAACGCCGTCTCCAGACGGCTGTTTGAGCTTGGCATTCAAAATTACGTTCTCGATGGCGACAATATCCGCCACGGGCTCAATAAAGACCTCGGCTTTTCCGCCGCCGATCGGACAGAAAACATCCGCCGCATCGGCGAAGTCGCCAAACTGTTTGTCGACAGCGGCCAGTTCGTGTTAACGGCATTCATTTCGCCGTTTGCCGAAGACCGGGCGCTCGTCCGCCGCTTAGTCGAAGAAGACGAGTTTATCGAAATTTACGTCAATTGCCCGCTTGAAGAATGCGAAAAGCGCGATCCGAAAGGGCTGTATCAAAAAGCGCGCCGCGGGGAAATCCGCGAATTCACCGGCATCGATTCGCCGTATGAAGCGCCGGAAGCGCCGGAGCTGACCATCGAAACGCATCGTTATTCGGTGGACGAATGTGTCGAGCAAGTGCTCGCGTATTTGCGGGAGCGCGGATTCATCCCCGCATCGGAAACCCATTAACGATACCGTGTCTCCCACTCGAAAAAAGAGTGGGAGACGATTTTACAAAGTCGTTTTCATGCCACGGCCAGGCCGTTTACAATGAAATTCAACGGAACACGAGTGTTGATTATCCATTACTTTACTTAAAAACACAGAATCATATGGCTGAACACAAGCTTTTCTGCCTCTTCCCACGAACAAGAACGCCGGCGGGCAAATGTCATTTGCCTGCAAAGCGTTCATTGTTCGAGGAGGGCATGCTGTACGCATGCCCAGTCGGCACGGTAAGCGAACTGCTTGCCGACTACGGCAGAAAAGCTAGGAATAGAGCGATATCAACTGGTTTTTAATGGTTAATCAATACGCCCGTCAACGGAACGTTTGCGCTGCTGCCGGCAGCTGACGGGATCACGACAGAAAGGGCTGAAACAACGATGGGGAAAGTATATTTGGTCGGGGCCGGCCCCGGCGATCCGGAACTCATTACCGTCAAAGGGTTGAAATGCATTCAACAAGCCGACGTCATTTTGTACGACCGCCTCATTAATGAAGACTTGCTGGCGTATGCCAAGACAGACGCTGAACTCATTTTTTGCGGCAAGCTGCCCGGCTACCATGCTATGCAGCAGGAAACGATCAACCGTTCACTCGTTCTGCATGCAAAAAAAGGAAAAACAGTTGTCCGTTTAAAAGGCGGCGATCCGTTTGTGTTCGGGCGCGGCGGTGAAGAGGCGGAAGCGCTCGTTCAGCACGGGATCGAGTTTGAGATCGTCCCTGGCGTCACATCGGCCATCGCGGCGGCCGCTTACGCCGGTATTCCTGTCACCCATCGCGAGTTCAGCTCCAGCGTCGCCTTTGTCACGGGGCATCGCCGCGACGGAACCCGCGAAGACATTAAGTGGGAAAGCCTCGCCAAAGGCATTGATACGATCGCCATTTACATGGGCGTCCACAATTTGCCATACATTTGCGGCCAGCTGATGAAATACGGCAAGGCGCCGGATACGCCGACAGCGATCATTCAGTGGGGAACGACCCCCATCCAGCGCACGGTCACCGGCACGCTGGCGACAATCGCCGCTATTGCCGCCAAAGAACGCATCGAAAATCCAAGCATGGTCATCATCGGGGATGTCGTCCGGCTGCGCGCCAACATTCAATGGTTTGAGCGGTTGCTGTCATCATCGGCAGCCGCCGGCGCCACCTCGTGAGGCAATGGCGATGGAAGCCATTTTGTACGTCAGCCACGGCAGCCGGGTTCCGGCTGCGCGCCGAGAAGCAGCCCGCTTCGTTGAACAATGCAAGGCGGCCATCGACATCCCGATTCAAGAACTGTGCTTCGTTGAGCTGGCTGAGCCGGATATTGCGATCGGCGTTGACCGTTGCGCCGCCCAAGGGGCAACCCGTGTGATCGTCATCCCATTGCTGCTTCTATCCGCCGGACATGCCAAACAGGACATTCCGGCTGCGCTTAAAGCAGCGAAACAGCGCCATCCGTCTTTGGAGATCGTCTGCGGAGCGCCGTTTGGCGTCCACGATGCAATGATTGACATCATCATCGACCGCATCGGCGAGCAGCCGGCGCCGCTTGATCATGAATCAATGGTTCTGCTGATTGGCCGAGGCAGCAGCGACCCGGATACGAAGCGCGACATCGCCGCCATCGCCCGGCGCTTGCAAGAAAAAACGAGCGTGCCGCACGTTGACGTTTGTTTTCTCGCCGCCATCCGCCCGACGCTTGACGAAGGGTTCAAGCGGGCGCAGGCATCCATATACCGGCGCGTCTTTATCGTGCCGTATTTGCTGTTTACCGGCGTTTTAATGAAAACAGTCGAACGGAAGCTGCAAGCGATGCCTGTTTCCGATCAACAGTGGCATTTATGCTCATACTTAGGGTATCATCCGCGGCTTGTAACGCTCATTCAACAACAGGTGCAGGCGCTGTCGGCAGCGAAAAAAGGAGCTTGAGCAGACAAGCTCCTTTTTTCATGGTATGATGGAAGCGAAGCGACCGCAGCGAAGGAGGGCTTCAATCATGATGAAACGGGTTCATGTCATGGTCGAAGGGCGCGTGCAAGGCGTCGGGTTTCGCTATTTCGTCCAACACGAAGCGCTCAAACGCCAGCTGACCGGCTGGGTGAAAAACAACGATGACGGGACGGTGGAAATGGAAGCCCAAGGGCATGAAAGCGCGCTCCAACTGTTTTTGGATACGATTGAAGCCGACACGATGTTTGCCAAAGTTTCCCGCATGCACGTTGAGCCGCGCCCCGTCCGCCCTGACGAAACTAAGTTCCGCATTGTGTACGGAAGCGGCATTTGACTGTTGCACCGCTTGGATCTATTCCCAGCGCAGACGTTGTCCGTCTGCCGCCAAGCGCTCTTTCCACCAATGAAAAAGCGGGATCACCATCCGTCCTGCTTAAGCCGGCCGCAAATGCGGCGCCGCATATTGAAAACACGTCTCCAAAATGGCCGTATTCGCACGCTCATTTTTTTGCTGCGCTTCACGGCAAAACGGATGGAATACATCGACAGCCGCTTGCGGGTACTCCCCGCATATGTCCACGCCGAGCACTTTTTTATAGAATAGCAGAAGGCGCAAACAAGCGAGCAGCCGGGAAAGCGGCATCATCCCCTGATCCCAGTTCGTCACGGCGTCTTCGCGGCGCAGCGCATCTTTATCAATGCTGATATAGACGCTCCCGGTCGGAATAGCGTCCAAAAGCGCCGTCGGCCATTCATCGTGATCATCGAAAGGAAGAACTGTAATCTTTGGAGATAAACGAAGATGGCTTGGAGAACATGACGGACCAACAATGATGACTTTTTGCAGCTGCGGATGTCCGAGTGCGTAAGCGACCCACGAGCCGCATGAAATGAGGCGGTCGCTCCCCCCTTCGGCATCGGTATGATGGTCAAACAAGACGAGCGTAAACGGCTCTTTCATCTCCTTTATGAGCAAATAGCTTACATAATGGAAGTTGCCGTTCCCGATTAAAACCGCTCCGCGCATCCGCCGACGGCACAGCCGCCGTTCGATTTCGGCGAGAGCCTCCCCGCTGCAATACAAATTCGTCTCCGGCACATCCGACAGATCGATCCATTCGTGCGGAAAGCGGAACAATCGCTTTTGCGGCCGGTAAGTGCCGTCAAAATTGAGCATCGTGACACCATTGCCTTGAAACCCCATTTCTCCTCACCCTTCCTTTCGCTGAATCGTTGTTCAACGCCTCTCAGGTGCGGATGAGTCCAAGCTGTGTCCGTTCTTCATTATACAATGAAAGACGAAATATTTCCGTTCCTATGCCTTGGTCATGTACAATAATAGAAAACAGCTAAAGGAGGGACCCCGCGTGCAGCCGATTGACGCCGCCGCTGTTCAAGAGGCGTTGGATCGCTTCGCCAATCGCGACGTATACATCCATTTGGAAACGACGAACGGGGCGTACGCCTCTCATCATAACGAACGATTCTTTTCCGCCGGCGCTTACATCCGCAACGCCCGCATCCGCTTCACCCGCGGCAAAATCACCGGCCCGGGTCCGTACCGCGTCGGGCTGAAGCTTCAAATCGGCTGGGTGTACGCCGAAGGGCTGACCCATTGGGAATGGACGAACGAAGGACAATTGTTGTTGGCCGGACACGATTACGAAGGGAAACTGGCTGTCGCTCTTGAGCTGAGCGACACGCCGTTCGCATAAGGAGGGGCTTGCGATGAAGGAACGACACGTACTTGTTGTGTTTCCCCACCCGGATGATGAGGCGTTTGGCGTTTCGGGCACCATCGCCCAGCATGTGCAAAGCGGCACACCGGTGACGTACGCCTGCCTGACCCTTGGGGAAATGGGGCGAAACATGGGCGTGCCCCCGTTTGCCAACCGCGAAACGCTTCCGCTCATCCGCAAGCAGGAGCTGGAAGAAGCGTGCCGCGTTCTCGGCATTCGCGATTTGCGCCTGCTCGGGTATCGCGACAAAACGGTCGAATTTGAGGATGAAAACGAACTCGCTGACCGGATTGCCGCCATCGTGGCAGAAACAAACCCGTCGCTCGTCATCACGTTTTACCCCGGCTACAGCGTTCACCCTGACCACGATGCATGCGGCGCTGCAGTCATCAGCGCCTTGACGCGCTGGCCGAAAGAAGAACGGCCGACCGTCCATTGTGTGGCGTTTGCGAAAAACTGTGAACAAGATCTTGGCCAGCCAGACGTCATCCGCGATGTCAGCCCGGTGATCGAGACGAAGCTGGCCGCCATCCGCGCCCACCGTTCGCAAACCGAAGGGCTGATGCAGGCAGCCTCCAAACGCGGCGATGCGCTTGCCTGGCTCAAAACGGAGCGGTTTTGGACGTACCGTTGGGATGATTGACCTGCCTAACCCGCCTTGAACAAGGTGTCCATCCCGATGAGGACACCTTGTTTCCGCGTTCACCGAAACCCCGCCGAGCCGCTGAACCAGCTATCAACTTCCGTTGTACAACTAAAAAACGGCCGGTCAGTGAACGCATCGACAATATACATCGGAATGTTTATAGCTCTTTCCCTCTTTCCCCGTTTCGTTCTTTTTCGTTCACCAATAGCTGGGCCAACTCTTCATCCCATCGGCCCCGCTGCCGGAAAGACTCAGCAGCGAGCGCCCGAAACAGCCGCTTTCGTGCGGCATCGTCCGCCACCTCACGCAAAATGATATCGCGGGCCTTCTGCAAAAACTGAAGATACAGCTCATACTCTTCACCATACTTCTCCTCAAGCTCGCGGCGGATGCGGCGGGCAAGCGCCGGACTTGCCCCCCCGGTCGACACGGCAATGGTGAGCGGACCGCGGCGGATGACAGCGGGAACGTGAAAATCACACCGTTTCGGGTCATCCACGACATTTACGAGTTGGCCGGGCGCTGCTGCTTGCGCCACCGCTTCGTTCACATTCCGGTCGTTTGTCGCCGCAATGACAAGAAACGCTCCTGCCAAGTCGTCTTCAGCGAACGTTTTCTTACGCCAAACGATCTCTCCTTTGGCCGCGAGCGCTTCAATGTCCGGCACCGCCTCCGGGGCGATTACCACAACGTCCGCTTCTGCTTCGAGCAAACCGTAAACTTTCCGCGCCGCCACCTTCCCGCCGCCAACGACGACCGCGCGGCGGCCGCGCACATGAAGAACAATCGGATACCCCACGGCGCAACCCTCCATTCCGGCATCCATCAGGCAGACTGAGTCGGTTTCTGCGCACAAACAGGCGCAATCTTCCCCGACCGCCTGCCTTGGCTGACAACAAAAAGTAAAAAAAGAAGCCGTGCATCGAACACGGCCTTTTTCTTCATTATATCATCCTTGTTTCACTTCTTGAAGCCATTTCGCCAACCGTTCATTTTTCTTTTTCATATGCTCAAGCCATTGCGGGAGCAGTTTTTTCATGGCCTCCTGATCATTGTTCTCCATCGCTTGCCTCGTTTGTTCATGAAGCTGATGAAGCTGTTGTTTTTCTTCTTTCGTCATCCACCGTTTCATTTTATGCAACTGTTTCAGCTCTTGTTTGAAAAAAAACGTTTAGCGAAATTTCTCTTCAATACGCCGCCCATAGTCGCGCAGCGCCTTCGAGTTTGCCGGTTGCCGTTTTTTCATCAGTTCGGCAAAACGAAGCTGTTTTTCCGTCCATTTTTTCGTAAGTTCCTGCTTTTTCTCGTCATCCTCGCAGCAACGAAGCAAGTCCTCGAGCGTCAAAAGCTCTTTGCGCAACTCCGCTTCTTCCCTCACATAGCCGGCGTTTTTCAGCAACAAATACCCGAGCCGCAGCTCCTCTGGAATGCGGGAAAGGTCTTCAATCTCAAGCGGTTTGCCGAAGCCGGGCAAGTTGTCAAACTCGCCGTTTTTCATCGCCTCGCGAATTTTCTCCTCGGCGATGCGCCAAAATCCGTCCATTTCACGTCAACTCCTGCGCCCGCCGCCTCGCATGCTGCTCTTTCAAAAAGCGAACAAACTCATCATACGGAAGCGGTGGGGAAAAGTAGTAGCCTTGCGCCTCATCGCACCGTTTTCCTTGCAAATAGGCCGCTTCGGTCTCCGTTTCGACCCCTTCGGCCAACACTTTGACACCTATATTATGCCCGAGGCGGATGATCGCCGGCAAGATGACATCTTTTTTTCCTTGAAGCACAGCGATAAATTCATTTCCGCTCCAACGTCCAACCATAATCCCTTTCTGCTCTCGCCAAAGGCGGGCCAGATGGAGCAAGACCTCGTCTCCAACAGCATAGCCGTAAAAATCGTTGATCGTCTTAATGCCGCTCACTTCCAAAAACATGACAGCCGCTTCTTGGCCATTCCGTTTGGCGCCGGCGAGGCATTGTTCGATCTGTTTATACATCGCTTCTTTGTTCGGGAGACCGGTCAGTTCATCATGGCTGGCAAAGTATTGCAGCCGCCTTTCGTTTTGCTTCTGCTCGGTCAAGTCGCGGACAGCAGCAACCATCACGTTTTGCCCTTCGTAATCGTAACGGCGCTGCAACACTTCCGCCGGAAACACCGTTCCATCCTTTCGGCGCAGTTCGATTTCAAACCGCTTGCGCTCCCCATCCGAGCGGACTTCTGTCATCGACCCTTGAACTACAAGATCATCTACAGGCAAATGAACCAATTCACTTTCTGTATAACCAAGCAAGCGGCACGCCGCCTCGTTGACTTCGATAATTTTGCCGCCCGCGTAGACGATCAAGCCTTCCGTCGTCATTTCCGCCAACCGCCGCAGCCGATGTTCGCTGGCCGCGAGCATTTTTCTGTACGCGGCAAACGCCTTCTGCTCCATGCGCTGATGGAGCGCCAGCAAGTATATCGCCGCCCCGATCCAAAACAGCATCGCCATCGCCCACATCGCCTTTTGCCGCTCCTTTTGCAGCCGGAGATCGTACACGGCCGCATCGTAATCAATGCCCACAACGGCATCGATGGATCCATCGGCGGCGCGAATCGGCATGAAGGCGCTGATGCTTCTTCCCCACTCATCGCGAGTCGGAGCCTTCTCCATCACAAATTGCCTCTGAAATGCCTGCTCTATTTCCGGAAGGTGATGGCGGTACACCGTCCCCGGCGGCACCGGCTGCTCCTTCGGGCCGTCAATGCGGCCGTTCCGGTTGTAATCAACAGCTGGAGCCACGACGAAATACACCTCGCCGCGCTCATTTTTCTTCATCGTGTATACACTCAAAAGGCGGCCGTGGCTTTGCCAGCGCTCAAGCGCCTGAAGCGCGGATGGATACACCGGAGAGGAAGCAGCCTTTTCATCGAGCCGGTCATGGCCTATGGCGGCCAAATCGCCGGCGATCATGCCGGCGATTTGGTTGGCAGCTTCTTCATATTCACGATGTTCATGCTGTTCCGCATAGCGGATGTATGCGATGCCTGCGCCGAGAAAAAGCAAGGCGAACAACGCAAAGGAGGCGACAAGCTTCGGCGCGAACCGCCACGGCGACAGCGTCCGATGCCGCTTCGCCATCCAATGGCCGTACACATAAACAGCCACAGCGGTCGTGAGAAGCCCTGCCACATATAAGATATATTCCGGTTTATTCGACATCATTCATCACCGTCATAGCTTTTTCGATGCTCTTCTTTCATTATAAAGTCGGTGTTCCCTGCTCGCTTCCCTCCGCCGTTCCTATTCATTCGACAGCATCCGACATGAACCAACCGCCTATAGGACTGAAGTATTAGAAGAAGCGTGCCACCGTCGACTTACATGCAAACGCTTTTCATAAAACGATAGGATTGGATTGCTACAAACCTTTAGGACTAGATGCTTTACATCCAGTAGAGCGCCCACCGCATTCTATCAAAATGACTTGTTATGAAGGAAAACAGAATCGAACAATCGGAAAATCTTTATTGCAACTTATATATTTGTAATCACACTGTAACATTATTTAATTCAACTGTAAAAAACAAGACTGTTTTCCTCTGTTATACTGTAATCAAACAACGTCGAATGGAAAATGATTTTGTCGGGGGTTCGGGAAAATGAAAAAATGGCTCACTCTTGTTTCTGTAGCATTCATCGTTCTTTTTTCCTGCTTCTTTGTAAACACTTCCAGTTCTGACGCAGCCGCCAACAAGACGAGGCTGATCGCCGAGGCCAAAAAACTGGTCGGCACTCCGTATCGGTATGGCGGCACAACGCCAAAAGGATTTGACTGCTCCGGATTTGTTTACTATACCCATAAAAAAGTCGGCGTCACGTTGCCGCGCGCGTCCAAAGAAATGTATAAAAAAGGAAAATACGTACATAAATCGAAATTGCAGCCAGGGGATTTGGTGTTTTTTGACACTTCGAAACAGACAAAAGGCGTCTCCCACGTTGCCATCTATATTGGGAACAATCAAGTTATTCATGCCGTTTCCCGCGGTGTCAAAATCGACAGCTTAAACAGCAGCTATTGGAAAACAAGATATGTCGGAGCCAAGCGTCTGTAGCGGTTCATTGCAAAAGCTCTCTGTCATATTAAGCGCGCTTAATAGGCAGGGGGTTTTTATTATGCCAAAAAAGCGGCCCTCCGAAACCGGAGGGCCCAATATATATTCATAGGGGATCGGGGGAATACTTGGAAACGTTACGCTATTATTCATTTCCTCCCTTTTCGTCTTTTATACATGAAAACAAAAAAATTTTTTATGATCCCCAGCCGCAACGGCTGCCCCCTCCCGTTTCGACAATATGGACATAAAGCCGCGGCTCTTGTCGAATGGTATAGATGATGATGGGTTGTCCGTTCATCGATTTTTGACAAAGGCAGGTGTTTCCGTTGTTCGCTTCCTCACAGCTGGGCGTTGATTTAGGGACGATGAATGTCAGGCTGTTCAGCCAGACGAAAGGGCTTCTGTTTGACGAACCAGCAACAGTCGCCTATAACCGCCAGGCGGACAAGCTTATGGCAATCGGCCAAAAGGCAAAACAAATGATCGGCAAGACTCCGCCCCATGTTGAAGTGACGTATCCATTGCGAAACGGCGTGATCGCTGATTTTGACCGCGCCAAGGCGCTGTTGCAGCAAGTCTTCAAACAGTCGGGCAAACAGTTCGGCCTCGCTTTCAAAAAACCAGACATCGTCATGAGCGTCCCATTCCACGCCACCTCCGTCGAGCGCCGCTCTTTTTACGAAATCGCCAAACATTGCGGAGCAAAGCATATTCATTTTATTGAGGAACCCGTCGCAGCCGCCATTGGCGCGGATTTGCCGGTCGGCGAGCCGGTCGCGAATGTCGTCGTCCATTTAGGGGCCGGCAAAACGGAAGCGGCGATCATCTCGTTTGGCGGCGTCGTCGCCTGCCGCTCGCTTCGCATCGGCGGCAATCGGCTTGACGAAGATATTAGGCAATACGTCCGCCAGCGCTACAACATGTTAATCGGGGAACAGACAGCCGAGCACGTCAAACTCGAAATCGGCAGCGCCCCAGGAACGATCGTGGATCAGTCGGTAACGATCCATGGCCGCGATTTTGTCACCGGCTTCCTCAAAGCGGTTTCCTTGGACCCAACCGAAGTGCAAACCGCCCTCAAAGAATCGCTTTGGCAAATTGCCGAAGCCGTTCGCGCTGTTCTTGAAGAATGCCCGGCCGAACTGAGCGGCGACATCATCGACCGCGGCATCGTGCTCACCGGCGGAGGCGCCTTGCTGCATGGCATCGAGCAATGGCTGAGCACGGAACTGCACGTGCCGGTGCATGTCGCGCCCAATCCGGCTGAAGCGGTCGCCATCGGCACGGGGAAGGCGCTCCAGGCGATGCCAAAGCGCCTCGATGCAGCGCTGTAGCTCATTTCCAACTCCCGATCATTGAATCAACTCAAAACCCCCGCGCCATCGCGGGGGTTCTTGTTAGACCAGCTATGGGCATTCCTGGCACGGAGAGGCCGCCCACTGTGGTGTTAGGACGTCTGCCGAATGCGCTCCTCCCCTTGCGTTGCTTGTGCTCCCTCGGCGGCCTCAAGCAGCAAATCCACAATATGGACGGCGCGGACGCTTCCTGACAGCCCGGCCCGTTCAATGCCAAGCTTCATTTGTAGCAAACACCCCGGGTTGGCGGTGACGATCGTCGTCGCTTTCGTTTGTTTCGCCATTTCCATTTTGTGGTCTAAAATTTGCATTGACATCTCCGGTTCCATAAGGTTGTAAATGCCGGCCGATCCGCAGCAGCGGTCAGCATCGTTCATCTCGCGGAACTCGACGCCGTCAATCGCCCGCAACAAACGGCGCGGGGCGGCCGCCGTTTTCATGACGTTGCGCAAATGGCACGAATCTTGGTAGGTGATCGTTTGCGGCGCCACGCGAAGCGGTAGTTGGTGAAACCCGAGTTCAACCAACACTTCAGAAATGTCTTTGATTTTCGCCGCAAACGCCTCCGCCCGGTCGCGCCATTCGGGATCATCCTTTAACAGGTGGTCATATTCAAGCAAAAACGCACCGCAGCCGCCGGCGTTCGTCACAATGCAGTCGACATCAAGCTGCTCAAAAGCGGAAATGTTTCGCTTGGCCAACTCTTTCGCCATCTCTTTTTCCCCGCCATGGCCGTGCAGCGCCCCGCAACACCCTTGGGACGGCGGGATGATGACTTCGCAGCCGGCGAGCTGCAATAGACGCAGCGTCGCATCGTTTGTTTCCATAAACATCGTATCCATCAAACAGCCAGCGAAAAAGGCGACCCGTTTTTTCACCGTACCGTCCGGATTCAAACGATGCGGCCGATTTTTCATCTCTTTTGCCGTCGGCACGTCCGGCAGCACGCGCTCCATTTGCCGGAACGAGGCCGGGAGCAGGCGAAGCAGCCCCGTTTTGCGGGCAAGCGTCCGCAAGCCGGAGCGCTGATACCAACCGAGAAGCGCCGTCGCCTTCCGCATCCGTCCTTGATGCGGAAACAGTCCGGCAAACACAAGCTTACGGATGAGGCGAACCGGAAGCGGCATTTTTTTATGCTGGGCGATAATGTCGCGCGCCTCTTCCAGCAGATGGCCGTAGCGGACCCCGGACGGACAGACCGACTCGCATGCCCGGCAGCCTAAACATAAGTTGAGCGCCCGCTCCACCTCTTCGTCCGGCTCAATCAGTCCATCGACGACCGCCTTCATTAAGGCAATCCGTCCGCGCGGCGACTGGGCTTCTTGCTGCCCCGATTCGATGTACGTCGGACATGATGGCAGGCAAAAGCCACAGCGCATACAGTTCATCAGTTCATCCTCATCCATCCGTTCTTGAAACGCTTTCTGAATGAGCGCTCGTTCTATCTTCGTTGTCATCGTGTCACCACCACCCGTTTTCTCGTGCTTTTGGCGAACACTTTGCCCGGATTCATAATATTGTTCGGGTCGAGCGCCTGCTTGACTGCTTTCATGGCAGCGATGCCGGCCGGACCGAGCTTCCATTCCAAATACGGCGCTTTCATCACCCCGACGCCGTGTTCGCCGGTAATCGTGCCACCCAATTCAATCGCTTTGGCGAAAATTTCTTCAAACGCTCGTTCCACCCGCTCCATTTCTTCACGATTGCGGGCGTCGGTCGGACAGGTCGGGTGCAAGTTGCCATCGCCGGCATGGCCGAACGTACAGATCTTCAACTGGTACTTCTCGGCAATTTCATTGATTGCTTTGACCATTTTGGCGATTTCCGAACGCGGCACGGTTGCGTCCTCTAAAATCGTCGTCGGCTTTAAGCGCGCCAACGCCGACAGCGCCGCCCTCCGCGCCGTCCGCAGCGCCTCTGCTTCTTCCTCCGAACGGGCGAGTTGAACGGACACCGCCTGCTCGGCCCGGCAAATATCGGCCATCTTTTTCATATCGCGCTCTACCACTTCCTTCGGCCCATCCTGCTCAATGAGCAAAACGGCTTTCACATCGGTCGGCAAGCCGATGCGGGCGAAATCTTCGACCACTTCCAATGTCGGCTGGTCCAAAAACTCGAGCGTCGCTGGAATGATCTTGTTGGCGATGATTTTCGACACCGAACGGGCGGCCGCCTCCAAATCTTGATAAAGAGCGAGCATCGTCTGCTTCGTCTCTGGCATCGGAATAAGTTTTAACGTCGCTTCGGTGACAATGCCAAGCGTTCCTTCCGATCCGACAAACAGACGGGTTAAGTCATAGCCAGCTACATCTTTTGCCAGCTTGCCACCGGTGCGGATGACATCGCCGTTCGCCAAGACGACTTCCAACCCGAGCACATAGTCGCGCGTCACCCCGTATTTCAGACCGCGCAAGCCGCCTGAGTTTTCGCTGATGTTGCCGCCAATCGTTGAAATTTTCATCGACCCCGGGTCCGGCGGATAAAACAATCCTTTTTCTTCAACGGCTTTCGCCAAATCAAGCGTCACCACTCCTGGCTGAACGGTCGCGGTTAAGTTTTCCTCATCAATTTCCAAAATGCGGTTCATATGGTTAAACAGGAGAACGATCCCGCCTTCGATCGGACACGTGCCGGCGCAAAGGTTCGTTCCTGACCCGCGTGGCACGATCGGGATGCGATACTCGTTGCAAATTTTCGCAATTTCCGCGACCTCTTTCGTATTTCGCGGCGCAATGACCGCATCGGGGAGCGACTGAAACTGCGGAATCGCATCATACGAATAGACGAGCCGCCCCGTTTTCGTGTCATCGTAGTTTTCAGCTCCCACGACTTGAATCAACCGTTTTTTCGCTTCATTTGGAATCAATGGTCTCACCCTTTCCACATCCATTTGCATTCGCCGACAGCGGAAAAGGGGCTGGGCTTGGCGTCTGTTTCCATCCAGGCCAAGCCTCGTCCCCCTTCGCTGCCGTTACGGAATCATCCACGACAATACCGTCGATTGCAGGTACACGAGAATACCAATCAAGATAATTAAGAATATGCTATGTTTGACCGTAAAGCGGAACAAGTCGGACTCTTTGCCGGTCAAGCCGACGGCCGCGCAGGCGACCGCGATCGACTGCGGCGAAATCATTTTCCCGACGACGCCGCCCGATGAGTTGGCCGCCAACGCCAGCACCGGATCCATGCCGATCGATGTTGCCGTCACTTTTTGCAAATTGCCAAACAATACGTTCGACGACGTATCCGAACCGGTGATAAACACGCCAAGCCAGCCCAAAATCGGCGAGAAGAACGGGAACAACGGGCCTGTTTTGGCCAACGCCATCCCAAGCGTCGTGCTCATGCCTGACGAGTTGGCGATGTAGGCAAAGCCGACGACCGAAGCGATCGTCACAATCGGATATTTCAGCTCGTTAAGCGTTTCCACAAACGTGCGTCCCCAATCTTTCCACGAGATGCCGATGATGAACTTGGTGACGACCGCCGCCAACAAAATCGCCGTCCCAGCCGTGCCGAGCAGCTCAAGCTTATACACCGCCGCAATCGGCTGACCGCTTGGGTTCAAAATTTGGTTATTGAGCCCCGGCACAGGCGGCATAAACGTCAAATGGGCTCCGATGGCATTGACAAGCTTGAGCAAACCGTTTGTTCCTTCATAATGACCGGTGAGCGCCGCTTTCACCTGCGGGATGCCCCAAAGCGAGATCAACGCCGTCAGCACGAGAAACGGCGACCAAGCGCGGAACACTTCCCCGCCGCGTTGCGTCGCGCGAGCAACTTGCCCAGCAGCCGCCACTTCCGACTCCGTTGCAAAGCGGAATGTGCTTTTCGGCTTCCAATATTTCAAAAAGACAGCCAATGCGACGATCGAAACGAGCGAGGACAAAATGTCCGGCAGCTCCGGTCCTAAAAAGTTCGATGTCAAATATTGCGTGAGCGCGAACGAAACGCCGGAGACGATAATGGCCGGCAACACTTCGACTGTCTTTTTCCATCCTGCCATAATCAAAACGAGATAGAACGGAATGAACACCGATAAAAACGGCAGCTGCCGCCCGACCATTTTCGAAATTTCCATCGCCGGCACACCGGTCGGCCCTTCCATCGAGATGATCGGAATCCCGACCGCCCCGAACGCCACCGGCGCTGTGTTGGCGATCAAACAGATGCCTGCGGCGTACAGCGGGTTAAACCCCAATCCGGCCAGAAGCGCCGCTGAAATCGCCACCGGCGCGCCAAACCCGGCCGCCCCTTCCAAAAACGCCCCGAACGAAAAGGCAATGAGCAGCGCCTGCAGCCGCCGGTCTTCGGTGAGGGAAACGACGGAGTTGCGAATGATGTCAAAATGGCCGGTCTTCACCGTCAGCTTATATAAAAAGACGGACGTAATGATGATCCAGCCGATCGGGAGCAGCCCGTACACCGCCCCTTGCGTCACCGACATGACCGCTTTGCCGGCCGGCATCCTGTAAGCGATTACAGCCAACACCAAAGCAAGCAACAACGTCGTCAGCCCGGTGACATGCCCTTTCATCCGCTTGACGGCCAAAGCCCAAAAGAAATACAAAATCGGAATGAGTGCGACAATGGCCGATAACCAAAGCTGGTCGACGATTGGCGTAAAATCTTGCTTCCACTGCATGCGGTTTTCTCCTCCCCTTTATGCCCGACTTAGCGGCGTTTGCAAATGATCGCCCACTGATCTTTCTGTTTCACTCTTCCAGTCATCAGATGACCGGATAAGAAACGCCGTCTGTCTCAAATTATAAAAGCGTTTTCCCCAAAAGACAATAGGTGTTTTTTCATTTTTTTGAACTTTCCACTCACTGCTTCCTCTCCCCAACTGCAAAAAGCGCTTGTCTCTTCCCATGATGCTGTATCATAATAGACATTGCAGGAGATTTCCCCTACAATCGGAAATCTACTTTATCGTATTGAGGTGGATCCATTGGCATTTAAACGGATCAAAACGAAAAAAATTTACGAAGAAGTGGCCGAAGCGATTTTTGATATGATCAAAAACGGCGAGTTGAAGCCCGGTGATAAGCTCGATTCCGTCCAGCAGCTCGCCGAGCAGTTCCAAGTCGGGCGGGCCGCCATCCGCGAAGCGCTCACCGCGTTAAAAGCGATGGGGCTGATTGAATTGAAGCAAGGCGAAGGGACGTACGTGCGTGAGTTCGATCCGACGATGATGACATTTCCGCTTTCGATCGCCGTCTTAATGAACAAAGAAGATATTTGGCACTTGCTTGAGGTGCGCAAACTGCTCGAAGCAGGCGCCGCCTCGCTCGCTGCTGCCAAACGGACAGAGCGCGATCTTGAAGCCATGGCGGAAGCGCTCCGACAAATGAAAGAAGGCATCGGCAGCGATGAGCTTGGCGAAAAAGCCGATTGGGCGTTTCATATGGCCATCGCCGAAGCATCGCAAAATCCGATGCTCACAAGCATCATGAACAGCGTTTCCGGGATGATCGTTGAAACGATGCGGGAAACGCGCCGCATTTGGCTGTTTTCGAAACACACGACGACCGAAAAACTGCTTGCGGAACACCAGGCCATTTTTGAAGCCATTCGCAAACAAAATCCAGACGCCGCCCGGGCGCGCATGCTCGACCATTTGACAAACGTCGAAAACGTGTTGCGCCGCTACGTTCACACTCAGCAGCCAAACTGAGTGCGTTTTTTGCAAAAAAGAGCTACGAATCTGAAAAAATGGTTTATAATAGACATATAGTCATCAGATGACCAGTTCACTGAATCCTCAAAAAACAGGAGGGAAACGAATGAAAGTGTCCTTGTTCGTCACTTGCCTCATCGATCTTTTTTATACGAACGCCGGCAAGGCGACCGTCGAACTGCTCGAGCGGCTCGGCTGCGAAGTAGATTTTCCAGAAGCGCAAACATGCTGCGGCCAGCCGGCGTATAACAGCGGTTACGTCAAAGAGGCGAAAGAAGCCATGAAACAGATGATGCGCGCGTTCGCCCACGCTGATTACGTCGTCACCCCATCCGGCTCGTGCGCGGCGATGGTAAAAGAATATCCACACCTTTTCCACGGCGACCCGGAATGGGAAGAGGAAGCGAAACAGCTTGCGGCGAAAACGTACGAATTGACGCAATTTCTCGTTGATGTCCTAAAAGTCGAAGATGTCGGCGCCTCGCTCCACGGACGGGCGACGTACCATACGTCTTGCCATATGACCCGCCTTCTTGGCGTCAAAGAAGCGCCGCTTTGCCTATTGAAAAACGTCAAAGGGCTTGAGCTCGTTCCGCTGCCGAACGCCCACCAGTGCTGCGGGTTTGGCGGCACATTTTCCGTCAAAATGGGGCCGATTTCCGAACAAATGGTCGATGAAAAAATCGCGCATATCGAAGAAGTGGACGCCGACTATTTAATCGGCGCCGACTGCGGCTGTTTAATGAACATCGGCGGGCGCATCGAGCGGCTCGGCAAGCCGATTCGCGTCATGCATATCGCCGAAGTGCTCAATCAACGAAAGTAAGAGAGGAGGATCCCGGACATGCCGATGAAAATTGAAAACGGTCCGTTTTGGAAGCGGGTCGAAGAAAACTTGCACAACGATTTTATGCGCGGGGCGGTCGCCGGCATGCAAGACCGCGGCTATGTGCGGCGGCTTGGCGTCATCGAAGAGCTCGGCCATTGGGAAGAGTGGCGGTCGCTTGCTGAACAAATCCGCAAGCATACGCTCGAAAACTTGGACTTTTATTTAATGCAACTCAGTGAAAACGTTGCCAAACGGGGCGGCCACGTCTTTTTCGCCCAAACAGCCGAAGAGGCGAACGACTACATCCGCCGCGTCGCTTTGGAAAAGCAAGCGAAAAAAATCGTCAAATCGAAATCAATGGTGACAGAAGAAATCAACTTAAATCCGGTGCTTGAGGCCATCGGCTGTCAAGTGGTCGAAACCGACCTCGGTGAGTACATTTTGCAGATTGACGACCATGACCCGCCGTCGCATATCGTCGGTCCGGCGCTCCATAAAAACAAAGAGCAAATCCGCGATGTCTTTCAACGGAAGCTCGGCTATACGAAATCGTCCGACCCCGTTGAGCTTGCGCGCCACGCCCGTGAAATGCTGCGGCGCGACTATTTGACGGCTGACATCGGCATCACCGGCTGCAATTTCGCCATCGCTGAATCGGGATCGATCACGCTTGTGACGAACGAAGGCAACGCCGATTTGGTGACCGCATTGCCGAAAACGCAAATTACCGTCATGGGGATGGAGCGGATCGTGCCGACGTTTGAGGAGATGGAAGTGCTAGTGAGCATGCTCACACGAAGCTCTGTCGGGCAAAAACTGACGAGCTACATCACCGTTCTCACCGGTCCGCGCGATGAAGGCGACGTCGACGGTCCGGAAGAATTCCATCTCGTCATCGTCGACAACGGGCGTTCATCAATTTTAGGCACGGAGTTTCAACCGGTGCTGCAGTGCATCCGCTGCGCGGCTTGCGTCAACGTCTGCCCGGTCTACCGCCATATCGGCGGCCATTCGTACGGTTCCATTTACTCCGGCCCGATCGGCGCGGTATTGTCGCCGCTGTTGGGCGGCTACGACGACTACAAGGAGCTTCCGTACGCCTCCTCGCTGTGCGCCGCCTGTACCGAGGCGTGCCCGGTGAAAATCCCGCTTCACGAGCTGCTCATCAAGCATCGCCAAATCATCGTCGAGCGGGAAGGAAAAGCGCCGGTCGCAGAAAAACTGGCGATGAAAGCGTTCCGCCTCGGGACAGCCTCATCGTCGCTCTACCGCTTCGGCACGAAATTCGCACCGATCGCCTTCGCTCCGTTTGTAGAGGACGGGCGCGTCACAAAAGGACCCGGGCCGCTGAAAGCATGGACGGAAAGACGCGAATTTCCGGCGCCGAGCAAAGAACGGTTCCGTGACTGGTTCCAAACACGCCAAAAAGGAGGGAATCCATCATGACGCGTGGCACCATTCAAAACCGCGATGCGTTTTTGCAAACCATCGCCGAGCGCCTTGGGAGAAGCCCGCGCCTGTCCGGCGTCTCCCGGCCGCAATGGGATTATGCGCCGCAATGGACGGTGTTTGCCGGCTATAGCCAAGACGACTTGCTGAACGTGTTGCAAAAACAATGCGGATTGATCCATACCGATTACATCGAGACGACAAGCGCCGAACTTGCCGGCGCGCTGAGGCGGCAAGTGGCCGCCTATGGCGGCGGTCCGGTCATCGTGCCGGATGACCCGCGCTTTGCTGAGTACGGGCTGTCCGCCTTGCTTCGCGACGAATGGCCCGCGGAACAAACGACCGTCCATATTTGGAATCCGGCGCTTGGACGCCAAAACATTGACGCCGCCGAGCAGGCGAACGTCGGCATCGTCTTCAGCGACATCACGCTCGCGGAATCAGGGACAGTCGTGTTGTTTTCGCGCAATGAACAAGGGCGGGCCATTCACTTTTTGCCGAAAACATATATCGCCATCGTCCCGAAAAGCACGGTCGTGCCGCGCATGACGCAAGCGGCGGCGGTCATTCACGAGCAAATCGAAAAAGGCGGGCTCGTCCCGTCGTGCATCAACTTCATCACCGGCCCGAGCAACTCGGCCGACATTGAAATGAACTTGGTCGTCGGTGTCCACGGGCCGATGAAAGCGGCGTATATCGTCGTCACCGACCGTTGACCAAAACGAAACGGTGCCCCTTCTTGATATCATGGGGCACCTTTTTTTCCTTCAATATTGCCGGCTGACATCGACCGCATTGGCAAGCGGTTCGCCGGTTTCGATGCAGCGAAAGTCGTTGTTCGCAACGGTTTGACGTCTTGATCAATTCGGATGGAACGGACTGACAGACACTTTCGCGTGATTTTTCACATCCGTAACGACCAGCAAAATCTGCCTTCCCTTCTTCTCATACACAAAAGCTGACCCCCACCGGTCAACTTGAGTCCATTGACGTTTCTCCAATTCGTCAAGATAATAGTCAGCCACTTCCTCCGCCGAAGAAGACGCAACAACAAACTCCACCCGTTCATCCACCGAACGAATGTCACTCGCCTTTGGGTGCAGGGGAATATCTTCATACCCTGGGACCGTCTGTTGTTGCTGACACCCTGAAAAGAAAATCATGACAAGGAGCAAAACTAGCGGGATGCCTATACGCACTTCATCCCCTCCCATAGGATACTAGCTTTGGAATTAGCCCGTTTGACGGCCAAATGGATTGATCATCCATCGCGATTTCTCATCAGTTCACCCAATAGTAATCTGTCACATGGAGGAACCGGGTCGTCTTGGCCCCCAAATCCCAATAGCGATGATACGTATCATTGGTATGATAGTTGACATACGGCTGACCATTCCTGATCTCAACGACAATAGCGCTGTGATCCAAGATGCCATCACCGTCAAAATCGTAATATATGCTGTCACCCAATTGCAGATCAGTTGCCTTGGAAACGTATGTGCCGCGATGCTCATCTGTCTCATTATTGCGGGAAAGATGATACGCTTGATCGTGGGCTACAGACCAGCTGTAAGTCCACGCATCATCCCCGGTTCCCGAAGTCCCCTTGGCATTGTACCACCAAACATACGGTTCCACCCAAGCTTGCCGAGCGGAGCCTCCTTCGTAGAACGACTGAGACACGAAATTAGCGCAGTCATTCGAAAAGAATCGGTACTTCGGGTTACGTCCATTCCACCATCGATTCGCGTAGTTGACAGCTCCTTGGCGAGAGTAATAGGTGTAAAAACCCTGAATGACAACATCGCCTCCAGCGATTGAGATAGGCAGATTCTCTGAACCTGATGCCCCAACCTTCCGCCCGTTTTCCTGTCCTCTTTTCGAATACGTATCTTGGTAGTTCATCCCAACAATCAGCCAATCTCCATCACGTTTGATCAATGTAGCTGAATAAGGAATGTTGGCCTCTTTGGTGATCACAGATTCATTCGATCCTGGAAACACGGACTCATACTCAACAGAAACCAGAGCCCGGACCTTAGCCATTTTACCGTTGATCTCAACACTTTCGAAAACGGGGTGAACCTCCACATTTGAATATCGAAATCCAGCACGATAAGCAGGTTCCAAGTAATGTCTTCTTACGTAAGCACGCTCACGGCTTTCCTCTTGTTCGGAAACACTCGGATCATAAAACCGTTTCACGTTCACTTGCGGATCAATCATCAACTGCCATCGAGCCTCTAAAGCATGGACAACCTTCTGCTGCACAGCAGCAAGATCACTGTCGCTTGAAGGGTTTTCCACTAAGTTGGAAGCTCCAACTGAGTTGCCTCCTGAAATGAATAGACCCGCTAATCCTCCTGCAAACACAATCAGTGAAATAACCAATCGTCTCAAATATAATGGGTGAAACATAACCTTCACTCTCCCCCCTCTACACCATTTTTCATCACCATATCAACACCAAGTCAGTTTATAAAAAAGATATCTCGAAGTCACCCTAATTTATCGATCCCCCCTTCTTTAGTGGTTTAATTTTTAATATAAATCAACATGATCATTTTTTCACCGCCAATTTGTGTCGGAACCCCGCCATTTTTTGGCGGATACCGACACGAAATGGCGGACTTCAAAAAGAAAACGCCCTCACCGATCCGGTGAAGGCGTTCGCAACATATGAAACTCTGGAATGAGCCCTAATTGCTTTGCTTTTTCCACGGCTTCTACCCTCGAAGATACATGCAGCTTCGTGAAGGTCCGCGATAAGCGTCTTTCTATCGTTCGTTGGCTCGTGTGATGTTTTTTGGCAATGTCTTTATTGCATTAACAAATTTGGCAACTTTCGTTAGGTTGTGCCGCTCCAGCCTGAGTGTGATCGTGGACATGGCTTCGCCCCCTTTTCTTTTGAGATTTCACACCGAAAGAGAAAAATGGTGGCTCGAAGCCATCCTCTTAAGGGATTGCCGAGCAATGCCGTCTTTCATCCCTCGATTGAAACCGTGGGCTTTCAGATAGCTTTTTCTATAAATTTCAACGAGATTTCTAACATTCCTTCTTCCTTTCACAATGATGCCATAGAAAAAAGGCGTCCCATTGTGTTTTTGAGACACCTTTTCCCTTCAATATTGCCGGCTGACATCGACCGCATTGGCAAGCGGTTCGCCGGTTTCGATGCAACGGAGCGTGTCTAAAATGCTTTGGGCGGCGTCTTCGGCTGACGTGAGCGCCGCGATATGCGGGGTGATGATGACGTTCGGATGAACCCAAAGCGGCGAGTGCGGCGGAAGCGGCTCTTCTTCAAACACATCGAGCACGGCGAGGCGCACATTTCGGTTTTCCAACGCGCCGACAAGCGCCGTCTCATCAACCGTCGCGCCGCGGCCGACATTGATAAAGCCTGCATTGTGCAGGCAGGCAAAAAACGTCTCGTCAAAGAGATGATGCGTTTCCTTGGTGAGTGGAAGGGCCGCGATCACCCAATCAGCACGGGCAAGCGCTTCCCCCGCCTCTTCATGGCGGTAAACAGCCGAAAACGGCGGCGTGTCTCGGCCGCTTCGCGAGACGCCGATCGGCGAAACGCCGAACAGACGAAGCGTTTCCGCGATGCGCCGGCCGATCTCACCCGTCCCATAAATGACAATCCGCTGTTCACCAAGCCGCTTCGGAGCGAACGGCTTCCACTGCCGCTGCTCTTGATGCCATGCATAAACGTCATGGCATTGGGCGTCGCGCAGCAAGTAGCTGAGACAATATTCGGCGATCTGCTCGCCGAACGAGCCGACCGTCCGCGTCAGCAGCACGTCCTTCTTCCATTCCCGCTTCCATAAAAACGCGTCAACGCCCGCGCCAAGCGAATGCACCCAGCGCAAGTTGGCAAGCGAAAACGGCCCGGCCGGCCGAAAGCCGACGTACGCATCCGCCCAGACGAAATCATCGTCCGTCAGTTCTTCCTCCGCCACAAAGCGAAACGCTTTATCGGGCCGCTTGTCCGGAAGAAGGGCGGCAAGCTCGGCATAAAGCCTTCCCGTCACGAGAATGCGTCGGATGTTCATGGCATCACACCACCCCCAACCGCTCAAATCAACGTCCCTTCTTCACGCTCGGCTCTTTTATTCGTGATGTAGCCGGCAGACACGACCAAAATCGTCACGCCAACGGCCACCGCGTAGACGAACGGGCCGTAAGAAAGGTGAAACCAATGCAATACCCCTTCATCCCCTGCCATCATCTTTCCGGCCGTCCACGCCAAAATGCCCGAGCCGACGTATGCGATCCAACGATGTTTTTCCATCACATGGACGATCGCTTTGGAGCCGAAAATCATGATCGGGATGCTGATGGCGACCCCAAGCGCTAGCATGCCTAGATGCCCTTCCGCCGCCCCGGCGACGGCGACGACATTGTCCAAGCTCATGACCGCATCGGCGATGATGATCGTCATGATGGCTTTCAGCAACCGGTCTGCCGCTTGCACTTTGGCCTCCTCCTCCCGCTCAACAAGCACTTTATAGGCGATCCAGACAAGCAGCAAACCGCCCACAAAGTGAACGAACGGGATGTTGAGCAAAAAGACGATGACCGCCGCAAACAAAATGCGGAGCAGCACCGCCCCCGCCGTTCCCCATACGATCGCTTTGTTCCGCTGGTCATTCGGCAGCCGGCGCGTCGCCATCGCAATGACGACCGCATTATCCCCCGACAAAATGATATCAATTGCAATAATCTTCCATAACGCCAACAGCGCCGCGGCAGAAATAGTCAACAAAAGCCCCCCTCTCCCCTTTGCTTTTCTTCTTCATCATACTGCAAATTTCAGTGGGGGACAACTATCAACCCATCCACTGCCTCACTGGAAATCAACCGAAAATCTCGGATGAGATGATACACAATGGGCGATGATCCCGTTGCCTACACTGACACTGAAAGCAGAAGCTTCCCGAGTCCATCTCGTGAAAAGTCGCAGAAAACGGACTCTCTTCTCAAACGGACTTCTCTTTCAGCCGAAAGCAGTGGGTTTGGCGAAATTGGTCATCTTTCACCAACCTTTTTGGCTGCGCTTAGCCAACATTCGTCTCCCGTTTTCTAAAGAGACGTGAATGGACGGTCCAAGGCCCATGAAGTCGTCTCTAAAAAAAGGAAGCCAGCTTTCACGAATGCGTCTTCCTTATCTTTCCTGAGACAGAGCACGAATCCATGCTCGTTTCACTCTGATCCTATTGAGCGTTCTACGATCTCCTCACCGTTCTTTGGCCATCTCCTTCCAAACACCTATCCTTTGGCGAGATCGAAGCTCTTTCCCATTTGTCCACTTCACTTCCCCTCCTCATTCCCCACCATTTCTCTTTTACACCCGCACTTCCTGGCAAACAACGCCATGTTTGGCTCTTTCCTCAAGCCACTTAGCCACCGCTTCAATGTCATCGGAAAAGACGCGATCTGCGGCAATCGAAGAGACGATTTGGCGCGCCTCGTGGTAAAGTCGCTGCGTTGACGTGGCCATACGCTCGATGCCGCGCGCTTCAACAGCCTGCAACGCGCAAATGAGCTCAATCGCCAGCACCTTTCTTGCGTTTTGCACGATCATGTACGCATGGCGGGCGGCCGTCGTTCCCATGCTGACGTGGTCTTCCTGGTTGGCCGATGATGGAATCGAATCGACGCTGGCAGGGTGAGCCAGCGTCTTGTTTTCTGAAACAAGTGAAGCCGCGACATATTGCATGATCATCGCTCCTGACTGCAAGCCGGGCTCTGGGCTTAAAAACGCAGGCAGCCCTTCGCTGAGCTGTGGATTGACGAGCCGTTCGATGCGGCGCTCGCTGATGTTGGCCAGCTCCGCCGCCGCGATTTTCAGCAAATCCATAGCGATCGCCACCGGCTGGCCGTGAAAGTTGCCGCCAGAGAGCACCGCCCCGTCGGCAAAAATGAGCGGATTGTCCGTCGCCGCATTCATTTCGATTTCAAGCGTTTCCTTCACATAACGAAGCGCCCTAAGCGACGCCCCGTGCACTTGCGGGATGCAGCGGAGCGAGTACGCATCTTGCACGCGCCGCTCCCCTTGCCTTGTGGCAAGCTGGCTGCCAGCTAAATAGCGGCGCATTCGTTCCGCCACCTCCGCCTGCTCCGAAAATCCGCGCGCTTCGTGGATGCGCGCGTCAAAGGCATCGAGAATGCCGTACAGCGCTTCGATTGTCATCGATGCGATCCACTCGCTCTCATACGCAAGCTGCTCCGCTTCCAAGCAAGCGAGCGCCCCAACCGCTGTCATAGCCTGCGTGCCGTTAATAAGCGCCAGCCCTTCTTTCGCTTGCAACGAAAGCGGCGAAATCCCTGCTTGTGAGAGCGCTTGATGAGCAGACATCCGCCGCCCTTCGTACATCACGTCACCCTCGCCGACCAGCGCCAGCGCCAAATGGGCAAGCGGCGCCAAATCGCCGCTCGCGCCGAGGGAGCCTTGCTGCGGCACGATCGGATGGATGCCGGCGTTCAAAAAGGCAAGCAATTGCTCAATGACCGCCGGCCGCACGCCGGAGTACCCTTTTAACAACGCGTTGGCTCGCAAAAGAAGCATCGCCCTCACGACATCTTCGGCAAACGGCGCGCCGACCGCGCAGGCGTGCGAGCGGAGAAGATTCAGTTGCAGCTGCTCAAGACTGCTCCCTTCAATGCGCACATCGGCGAGCTTGCCAAAACCGGTATTCACGCCATAGATCGTCCGCCCATCGGAGATCGCTTGCTCCACTGCCGCGCGGCTTTTCGCGACCGCCCTCATACTTTCCTCCGCAGCCGCCACCCTCTCCTGCTCATAGACAACACGTCTTACCTCATCAATCGTCAATGTATGTCCGGTCAACACAACCATCATTCCCATCCCCTTTCATCCTATTTCGCGCAGAAGACTCCCACTTCAACGACCAAAGAAAGTAAGTGGGAGAGGAATGCGCGTTCCCCCTTTCTTTTGTGTATGATAGAATAAAGACGTGGAGAAAACCGTTCAATAAAGGCACTCCAATCACGGCTGCTCGATGGATGGAGTTGGCTGCAGGAAACGTTGCAACCGTCAAACATCGAGCGTAGGTCTGTCTGTTGTGTGTGGAAGCCAAGTACTGCCAACAGACACACCAAGAGAATCGGTAACGATGCAGGCATGACCTGCGTCGTTGAGCAGCTGTCAACCTGCCCCTAATGCAACCCCAAGTCAAGGAAGGAGGACGAAGTCCGTTTGCACTTCTGGGGAGTTGCAAGCCTCCACTTCAAGCGTGAGCGAAGTGGGGGTAGTTGACTGGTTTTCCCAATCAAGCTCCTTTCCCAATTAAAAAGGAGGCGGCCTGCCATATGGCAGTGTTCGCCTCCTCATGACTCATCGCTCTAGGCATGGAGCGTGCTTATATATGATTGATTCCAAGCCCCGCCGCCTCGTGCTCGAGCCCGCGCACCGGGGCGCCGATCGTCCCGTACAACGCAACGGCGATCCATTCCCCTTCGTTCGGCTGTTCATACGGCATGCCGCGCACGACGGCGAAACGAAGGCCAGCGGTTCTCAACAAATCTCCCAGCTCTACCTGCCCCCTCGTCACGCCATGCACCGCCTCTAAAATCGCATGGTATAAGGCGTGCATCTCGCGGTACAAGCCGCCGTCCACCACTCCATGCCGCTTTGCCGCCGTCTCAATCGCCGCGACGATTTTTTGCGGCTCCATCGCCCCGACCCGCCCTTGGCAATAGCGCCACGAAAGCGCCTCAAGCTGGCTCAAGACCGGGCCTTCCTCCCCCTCATCCAGCATCGCCAGCAGCAACGCCTGCCGGCCGATGCGCGCTTGTCTTGGTTCCATTGCTTCTACACACCTATTGGTCTTTTTTTCTATTGTATGATGACAATGAAAGCGATGTCAATGATGAATTTCCATTTTTTAGTTCATTAAAACAGTAACAGGATGAATGATCGCCGTTGATGCCTCTGGATGAAAAATTAGGGGAAACATGTGCTTCGCGGCGAGCCATCAACCACTCCACCTTCTCATCTTCAGCTTTCCATTTTTTTGATTATATGATATCATATAAATATCAAATCGACATTATAAGGGGGATAGGGATGAGAGAACAAGAAGCATGGCGCATAGATGGATTTATCGGCATCGGATGCGTCGCCCTTTTCGTTCTGGCTGGTTTTGTCAGCCTCATTCAAGCGCAGCTCTTATTGGCCGTTTTCTGCTTCGCCCTTGCCGCCTTCTTGGCGACTGGCATCACGATCGTTCAGCCGAATCAAGCAAAAGTGATCATTTTTTTCGGCCGCTACTTTGGCACGATTCGCGACAGCGGGCTGTTTTTCACCGTGCCGCTCACCGTTCGCAAGAAAGTATCGCTGCGCGTGCGCAACTTCACGAGCAAGAAGCTAAAAGTGAACGATGTTCAAGGCAATCCAATTGAAATCGCCGCCGTCGTCGTCTTTCGCGTCATCGATTCAGCCAAGGCGGTGTTTGACGTTGATGATTATGAACAATTTGTTGAGATTCAAAGCGAAGCGGCCATCCGCCATGTCGCAACGAAATATCCATACGACACGTTTGAAGACGACAACGAGATTACGTTGCGCGGCAACGCCGATATTATTTCCGATGTTCTCGCCGCTGAGCTGCAGGAGCGATTGCGTGTCGCCGGAGTCGAGGTGATGGAAGCGCGCCTCACTCACTTGGCGTACTCCCCGGAAATTGCGAGCGCCATGTTGCAGCGTCAACAAGCAGCCGCCATTTTGGCCGCCCGGAAAAAAATCGTCGAAGGCGCTGTCTCGATGGCGCAAATGGCGATTGAACAACTTGACAAAGAAAACATTTTAGAGTTAGATGATGAACGAAAAGCCGCAATGGTGAACAACTTAATGGTCGCGATCGTCTCCGAGCGCGCCACCCAGCCGGTGATCAATACCGGCAGTCTATATTAACGGTTGTGGAGTGCGATGACAAAGAAAAAACAATTTCCCCTGCGCATTGACCATGAATTATATGCCGCGCTCGAACAATGGGCGCAGGACGAGTTTCGCAGCGTCAACGCCCAGATCGAGTATTTGCTGCGGGAGGCGGCAAAGCGGGCCGGACGGCTCGGAAAAGGAAAAACAGATCAACAACAAGGAAGCTAGCCGATGACGGCTGGCTTCTTTTGTTTTTCAGTCATGGGCATTTGTTACAGAAATATAACGATAGCAGAGCCTTTTTTGAAAGGGGGCGAACCGATGCCGCATCCGCTGCCGCCGCTTACGGCCATTGCGAAAGTTGATGCATCATCCCACCGCGCTTTCAACAGCTCGGCCGCCTTTGGCGCAATGCGAAAGGAGGATGAGCCATGGAGAGTTACCATGCTGTGCTCGAGGCGATCGCCGCCGCGCCGGTCGACGGTGTGTTAGCCATCATCATCAGTGTGGAAGGCTCAGCCTACCAAAAAGAAGGGACGTGCATGTGGATTGGCGCCAACGGAGAAACAGTCGGGCTGCTGAGCGGCGGCTGCCTGGAAGAAGCAGCGGCAGCTTACGCGCGTGAGGTATTGGCGAACCGCCAGGCAGCCGCTGTTTCGTTTGACTTGCGGACTGAGGATGATTGGTCGTGGGGGCAGGGCGCCGGCTGCAACGGCCTCGTCCACATTTGGCTCGAGCCGGTCACAAGCGACGCAAAACTCGATTGGCTGGCGCTCAAGCGTTGCCTTGACCGCGGCGAACATGTACTGATGGTCCGAAGCATCATGTATCCAGACGAGCGGCCGTTTTTCCAAAGCGAAACAGGCGAACAATTCGGCGGTTGCCGTCGGACGCCGCATCGGGAATGGCGCGAATGGCTTCACAAAACGCCGTTTTATCAAGGGCGAAGCGGTTTGTACGAAGTGGACGGGGAAACATTTTACGTTCAGCACTTTTGGCCAAAACCTCGCCTTGTCGTATTCGGCGCCGGTCCGGACGCCCCGCCGCTCGTCTCAGCCGCCAAAGCCGCCGGGTTCTCCGTCACCGTAAGCGATTGGCGTCCAGCGTTTTGCCATCCATCCCATGTGTCCGACGCTGATGAATGGGTGGTTGGCTTTCCGCATGAAACGGTGCCAATGCTCCATTTGAATGAACGCGATTTTGTCATCGTGATGACCCACCAATTTGAACGCGACCGCGAACTCGTCTCGCTGCTGGCTGACAAACCGCTCGCCTACCTTGGCGTGCTCGGCCCGCGGCGGCGCACCGACCGCCTCTTTCCTTCCGGCTCCGCCCCGCCGTTTGTCCGTTCGCCGGTTGGGCTGTCCATCGGCGCGCGCAGCCCACATGAAATCGCCATCAGCATCACCGCCGAGCTGATCAGCGTGTTGCGCAGGCATGGAGCGGAGGCTGCCCAATGAAGGACATCACGATCGCCGCCATTTATTTAGCGGCCGGACAAAGCCGGCGGATGGGGGCCGATAAACGCGCCCTGCCATGGGGGGGATGGGACGCTTGGCACCGCCGGCCTGAAAGCGGCGCTTCGTTCCTGTCTAGCGCCTGTCATCGTCGTCATCCCCCCGTCCGATACGCTCGCCTGGCTTCCTGACGCGCTGCTAGGCAAATGCCGCCTTGTCCGTTGCGCCGCCTGTCACCGCGGCCTGGCTCATTCGCTGGCCTGCGGGTTGCGCCGAGCGATGGAGGAAAGAGCGGACGCCGCTGCTGTCTTATTGGCCGACCAGCCGTTCGTCACATCCGACACGATCAATGCGCTGGCCGGCCTTTATCGACGCCATCGTCCCGATTACGCCGCCTTCTCCTGCTCCGGTGTGCCGATGCCCCCAGTTATTTTTGGAAGCCCAATGTTTCCCGCTCTCTTGGCGCTGGACGGCGATGCCGGTGGGCGCACGCTCTTTCGCGATCCCCACTGGCATGGCCTTTTGTACGAAGGTGATGCGTCAACCGGTATTGACATCGACACAAAAGACGATTATGAACGCGCCACCATCTATCGAGAAGAAAAGGAGGGACGCCCCCATGGCCATCGGTAAAAGCATCATCCGCAAAGAAGCGTGGGATAAAGTGACCGGCCGGGCGAAGTATACGAACGATTTCAAAGAACAAGGAATGCTTCACGCTGCCTTGGTGACAAGCCCATACGCCCATGCGCGCATCCTCTCGCTGGATGCACGCCGCGCGCTCGCCGTCCACGGCGTCCATGCTGTTGTGACCGGCGAGGGGCTGCCGCTTACCGGTGAAGACATGCGCGATCGTCCGCCGATCGCCGTCGACAAAGTGCGCTACTATGGCGAAGTCGTCGCCGTCGTCGTAGCCGATACGCTCGCGCAAGCCGAACAAGCGGCCCGCCTCGTCCGCGTCGTTTACGAACCGCTTCCAGCCGTCGGCTCGCCGCGCGAGGCGTTGAAAGAAGGCGCTCCATTATTGCATGAACATCTCGACCGCTATGAAAAAAACAAAACGACTCATCCTGAGCCAGGGACAAACGTCGCCCACCGGACGAAAATCCGAAAAGGCAACATTGAACAAGGGTTTGCGGAAAGCGACGTCATCGTCGAAACAAGCGTATCGTTCGCCCCTTCCGATCATATCGCGATGGAAACACGCTGCGCCACGGCAGAAATTTGGCCGGACGGCATGATCCATATCTCTGCCTCTTCGCAGTCGCCGTTTATGATCAAAAAACTGCTCCATACGTACTTTGGCGAAGAAACCGGCAAAGTCATCGTCCATACGCCGCTTGTCGGCGGCGCCTACGGAGGAAAAGCGCCCGTCCAGCTTGAGTTGCTTGCCTACCTTGCCTCCAAAGCGGTCGGCGGCCGAAAAGTGAGCGTCTGGAACAACCGGGAATGCGACATGGTCACCTCCCCCGTTCATATCGGGTTGGAGGCAACCGTCAAAATCGGCGCGACAAAAGAGGGCTTGTTCAAGGCCATGGAAATCTTATTTCTATTTGACGGCGGGGCTTATTCCGACAAGGCGATCGATGTCAGCCGCGCCGCAGCCGTCGATTGCACCGGCCCATACCATGTCGAAAACGTCTTTTGTGATTCTTTGTGCGTCTATACGAATCGCCCGTACGCGACACCGTTTCGCAGTTTTGGCCATTGCGAGCAGGCATTTGCCGTCGAACGGGCCATTGATGAGTTGGCGAAGACGCTTCAACTTGACCCATGGGAGGTGCGGCGCAAAAACGCCATTCGCCCGGGCCACACGACGCCCACACAAGTGCGGCTCACGAAAAGCAACGTCGGCAACATGCCAGCCTGCCTTGACCGCCTGCGCGAGCTGATGCGCTGGGACGAATGGCAGTGCGTTGAGCTTGACGCCTATACCGTACGGGCCAAAGGCATCAGCGGCGGCTGGAAAACATCGACGATCGACACAGATGCTAGCTCGGGCGTCATCTTAACGTTCAACTCCGACGGCAGCGTCAACGTCATCTCCGGCGTCGTCGAAATCGGCACGGGCACGAAAACAGTGCTTGCGCAAATCATCGCCGCCCAGCTGCTTGAAGATATGCTTCGTGAGCTCGGAGACGGAGAAACCGTCTAAACAGGAGGTGAGCATGCGGACATGGAGGAAACGACAAAGCGGGAGCTTGTGCTGCACGTTAATAGAGAACGAAGATCGATCGTCACTCGCCAAGCCGAAACGCTGCTGTTTGTTTTGCGCGATGGGCTGGGGCTGACCGGAGCCAAGCCAGGCTGTTTGAACGGCGACTGCGGCGCCTGCACCGTCTTAGTCGACGGCACGCCGATCAAATCATGCATGATGCTGGCTATCGAAACGGTCGGCAAAGAAATCACCACGATCGAAGGGCTTGATGATGCCCCCATCCAGCACGCCTTCGTCCGCCACTTCGCCTTTCAGTGCGGCTATTGCACTCCTGGATTCATTATGAACGCCCACGCACTCATCGAGCGGCATCCGGGCGCGGATCGAGCTTGTCGCTTTTCTCTTTCTCGTCTGGCACAAACACGAACCGTCGGCGACGAAAACAGTCTGACCAACGACAAGGCCAAAACAGCACAACTTGACGCAAGCTGGAAGACCCGCTGGCTGGCATGGATCAGCGCCCGTTTTCACCTGAAAACGGGCGCTTCTTTATCGGCAGCCTGTTCGGGTTTCGCGCGGCTTCCCATCGGCTGCCTGTTCATTCGCTCCCTCTCCTTTTAGCAAGGGCGAATCGTTTGTTTCTCGCTAATCACGACCCCGCGCCTTTTCATTTCCTCAATATACACCTCTCCTGGCACGGCTTGCTCCGGCGGATAGACGCCGCGCTTTGTGATCACCCCGCGGCCGATGAGCTGGGCGACAGCGGAAATGGTGTAGGCCGTCGTGCGCGCCATCGCCGTCACCTTATTTTCGCGGTCATTAAACGTGACGGTCTCGTATTCCAATACCGTTTCCTTCCCGCCTTTTCGGCCGCCGACGATGACCCGAAGCAACACCACATCATCTTTCCCTTTCAAATCAAGCAGCGGCTTCAGGACGGAAAGCAGCACATCGCGCGGTTTGACTTTGCATCCATTGACCTCCACTTCCACATCGTGGCGCGTCAAGTTCAAATCGACGAGCAGCTTAAATTTTTCTGCATGGCCGCGGTAGCGGATCGTTTTGTACTCGAGCCGCTTCAAGTTCGGAAACGAGCGCGAGAGCGTCGACGTCCCGCCTGAGGTGTGAAACGCTTCAAGCGGCCCGAACCGGTCGAAATAAATCGGCTCGACTTCCGAAAGCGACGGCACTTCCTGCTTTTGGCCGTCGCGGATAATGAGAGACGGATCGGTGTAATGGTCAAGCAGCCCCTCGAGCGAAAACACATGGTTGTACTCGAGCGGCGGCTCAGGGCGGACGGGGATGCCGCCAACATACAGCAAGATGGATTCCACCTCATCGAGTTGACTCGCCCCATAGCCGGATAAAATGTTGATCATCCCCGGCGCGACGCCAAGATCCGGAATGATCGTCACCCCAGCGGCTTGGGCTTGTTCATGCAGCTCAAGCACCCGGTCGGTGATATGGCCGATATGGCCGCCTAAATCGACAGAATGGACGCCAGCTGCAATAGCTGTTTTCGCCACCGTTTCATTGAAGCGGTAAAACAAGGCATTGACGACGACATCATGCCCTTGCATGGCCGCTGCCAGTTGTTGCGGATCGCCGGCATCCACCCGCACAGCGGCAAGCTTTTCGGAATGAAGCTGCCGCACCGTCTGCTCCACTTTAGCCAAATCGACATCCGCCAGCGTCACCGCCTCAACATCTTGGCTTTGTACTAAATCGCGCGCCGCTTCTTTGCCCATCAGCCCCGCTCCAAGCACGAGCACTTTCATCGTTCTCTCCCCCTCTGTCACCGATTGTTTGCCATACGCTTACATGACAGCCGCTTTTTTCACATCGTTGCCGCGGCCGCCGCTTCGATTCACGATATAGGTTCCACGTTGATCTTCGCTTCTCTTTTGCCGGCCATGTTGCAAGCGACAGCCCGATTCAATCATCGGTATCGATTTGCGCCCGTTGCAGCTTGCCGCTGAAATCGACATAAATGCTCCGCCATTCGGTGAAGACGTCAAGCGCAGCGACGCCGGAGTCGCGGTGGCCGTTGCCCGTCCCTTTCGTGCCGCCAAACGGCAAATGAATTTCCGCCCCTGTCGTGCCGGCGTTGACATACACGATGCCGGTGTCCAAATCGCGCATCGCTCGGAATACATTGTTGACATCGCGGGTGAAAATGGCGCTTGACAGCCCATAATCGACGCTGTTGTTGACGGCGATCGCTTCGTCCAAACTGCGGACGGACATGATCGATACAACCGGGCCGAAAATTTCTTCGCGGGCGATGCGCATATTCGGCGTGACATCGGTGAAAATCGTCGGCGCGTAATAAAAGCCGCGCGCATAGTCGCCCTCGCGCAGTCGATGACCGCCAATCAGCAATTTCGCCCCTTCTTCTACACCAATGCGCACGTAGCGGTCGATTTTTTGCAGCGCCTCTTCATGGATGACGGGTCCGACTTTGACCGTTTCATCCAACCCGTTGCCGATTTTCAATGTTTTCACGGCTTCAAGCAGACGCCGCTCAAGCTCCTGTTTCACCCGCTCATGGACGATGACCCGGCTGCACGCCGTGCACCGCTGGCCTGATGTGCCGAACGCACTCCAGATGATGCCGTCAACCGCCAATGTCAAATCCGCATCATCCATCACAATGACGGCGTTTTTTCCTCCCATTTCAAGCGACACCTTTTTCAACAGCCGTCCGCATTTTTCCGCAATCATCCGCCCGACTTCATTCGATCCGGTAAATGAGATGACCTTGACATCCGGATGCTCGACGAGCGCATTGCCGACTGTCGGTCCGTCACCGTGGACCACATGAAACACTCCCGGAGGCAAGCCCGCTTCTTCAAAAATGCGAGCTAATTCCTGCGCCATGATCGGTGTCTCGGGCGCGGGCTTCCATACGACCGCATTGCCGGCCACAATCGCGGGGAACGACTTCCACGTTGCGATGGCAATCGGAAAGTTCCAAGGAGTGATGATGCCGACAACCCCCACCGGCACGCGGACGCTCATCGCAAACTTGTCTTTCAGTTCAGACGGCGTCGTATCGCCGAACAACCGCCGCCCTTCCCCCGCCATGTAAAACGCCATATCAATGCCTTCCTGCACTTCGCCGCGCGCTTCCTCGATCACCTTGCCCATTTCCATCGTCAACAGCCGGGCCAACTGTTCTTTCCGCTCCTTTAGCAGCATCCCAACTTTATACAAGATTTCCGCGCGTTTCGGCGCCGGCACGAGGGCCCACTGTTTTTGCGCTTCTTTGGCTGCCTGAACCGCTTCATCGATATCGTTTGGCCCGGACATCGCCACCTCGGCAATCGTTTCCCCCGTCGCCGGATTGATCACCGGCGCAAATTGCCCGGTGCTTGGCTCCTTCCATTCTCCATTGATATAGTTTTGGATTTTCACTGTATACTCCCCCCATTTTTCTAGATGATTTATTGAGATAATTTATACATTGAACGCCGAGCGATGATCGTCAGGACTTCCTCTTGGCCCGCAAGTCTTGGATCGTTGCCGCCACCGAAATGTGGTTCGGATCGGTCAACACTTCAATCACCGTCGGCTTCTTGGCTTCAAGCGCCAACAGAAGCGCTTCCGTGAACTGTTGTTCCGTCTGTACTTGGAACCCGCGGCCGTTTAGGCATTCTGCCAAACGGGCAAACGACACGCGGCCTAAATCGGTGCCGATGACCCGCCCCGGAAACTGCAATTCTTGATGCATGCGGATGGTGCCGTACATATGATTGTTAAACACAATGCTGATGATCGGAATATCGTATCGAGCGGCCGTTTCCAACTCCTGCACCGTCATCATAAAGCCGCCATCCCCGGATAAAGAAACGACGGTCCGGTCGGGAAAGGCCAGTTTCGCGCCAATGGCGGCCGGCATGCCATATCCCATCGCTCCTGACGTCGGGCCGATGTACGTGTGCCCATCCCCAAACGGGAAAAAAGCATGGAGCCAACCGGCGAAATTCCCCGCATCGTTCGTAATGACCGCATTTTTTGGCAAATGGCGCGCCAAACTTGCCATCACAGCTTCATAGAGATTGCGATGTTCCACCGGCAGCCTGGCTGTTTGTTCGTACCGTTTCCTCCGTTCAGCCGCCCATTCTTGCCAAGACGGCCGCACCGCGAGATCGAGCAAACGGGACAGCACTTCCTGACAGTCAGCCCAAACCGCGAGATCCGGTGCATACACTTTTCCGAGCCCATCGCTGTCAATATCGATGTGAATCAGCGTCTGATTGGGAGAGAGCAAACGGTAATCTTGTGTCGTTACTTCCGATAGCCGCGTTCCCAATGCCATCACCACATCCGCCTGCTCGGCCGTTTCGATGACCGCTTTGGGCGACCCTAGACCTAGGTGTCCGACATAGCACGGATGGTTGTGGGGAAACACGTCATGCCGCCGGAACGCCGCCATGACCGGAAGTGCATACTTTTCCGCCCATAAGCGCAGCAGCTGCTCCGCTCCCGACCATTTGACGCCGCCGCCAGCAATCACGAGCGGCCGTTTGGCGCGCTTCAGAATCTCTTCAATGTGCTGTATATCTTCTTGCCTTGGTGCCGGCTTCGGCACATCGGTCTCGGCTATCACTGCTTCCGCTATCGTTTTGGAAAAGACATCTTCTGGCAGTGAAACGACGACGGGGCCGGGCCGCCCTGTTTTCGCGGTGCGAAACGCCCTTTGCACCAGCTCTGGCACCCGCTCGGCTTCGCGAATTTCGACCGCCCATTTGGCGATCGGACGAAAAAACGCTTCCATATCGACTTCCTGAAATCCTTCACGCCCTAGGAAGCGGCTGTTCACTTGCCCCAAAAACACGACCATCGGAGTGGAATCTTGCCTCGCGGTATGGACGCCAATCGCCAAATTCGCTCCGCCGACCGCCCTTGTAGCCAGCACGACGCCGCACTTTTGCGACGCTTTCGCATACCCTTCCGCCATAAAGGAAGCACCCCCTTCATGGCGGGCGGAGATGAACTCGATGGATGGCTCATCATAGATGGCATCAAGGAGGGGCAAATAACTTTCCCCCGGCACACCAAACACATAACGGATTTGTTCCTGTTTGAAACATTCGACGATGGCTTGAGCCACCGTGATGTGACGCATCGTTCGCTTCATGGCGCCGATTCCTCCCAATTCACTTGCTTCCATCGTTCAACGGCTTGCTCTAGACGCTCGAGCGGCGCTGACAGCGATACGCGGACATATCCTTCCCCTGCGGGTCCAAACGCTGTTCCCGGTGTGACGATGACTCCCGCTTCTTCGAGCAGTTTGGCGGCAAATCGTTCGGATGAGTATCCGTCATAGACCGGGATCCACAAGAAAAAGGTCGCTTTCGGCCGCTGCACGTCGATGCCCAGTTCTCGGAGTTTCTCGACCATCCTATTCATGCGTTGTTCATAAATGCGGCTATTTTCTCGAATAAACGTCTGTCCGTTCATCAAAGCGGCCACCGCCGCCTTCTGGATCGGAATAAACTGGCACGTATCCGTGTTGCTCTTGATCACCGAAAGCGCCCGAATCATGTCCCGGTTTCCGACCACGTATCCGATGCGGCAGCCGGCCATGTTATAGCTTTTGGACAACGATCCAAATTCCACCGCCACTTCCTTTGCCCCGTCCACCTGCAAAATGCTCGGCGCTTGAAAACCGGCAAACGTCACGAACGAGTAGGCCGCATCATGAGCAATGAACATCCGGTGCCGACGGGCAAGTGAAACGGCTTCGGCCAATACATCCAAATCGACAGCGGCGGCCGTCGGATTGCTCGGATAATTGAGAAACATGATTTTCGCTTGGTCATAAACGGACGAGGGAAGCGCATCAAACCGAGGAATATAACCATGTTGCGCATCGAGCGGCAGCGATCGGCTCTGGCCGCGGGCAAAATGGACGGCCGTCCGGTAGACAGGATAGCCTGGATCAGGCACTAAGGCGAGCTCGCCGGGATTGAGAACGGCTTGCAGCAAATGGACGATTCCTTCTTTCGAGCCGATTAACGCCAACACCTCGGTCTCCGGATCGAGCTTGACGCCATATTCCCGTTCATAAAAACGCGCGACCGCTTCCTGATACTCCCTGCAGCCGCCATACGGCGAATACGTATAGTGTTCTGGCGCATCGAGCGCTTCTTTCAACGCTTCGATGATAAAGGAAGGGGGCGGCAAATCGGGGGCGCCGATCCCTAAATCAATGACATCGACCCCGAGCTTTAGCAGTTCTTCTTTTTTCTTCTGAAATCGGGAGAACAAATATGGCGGCATCGTCTGCACAATATCGGAAAATGTGTTCAATCCCATCCCTCCTCATGGCCCTTCGTTTCAGTTTATGCGCACGCCCATCCCCCTCATGCCCGTCTCACGTTCCAGAAGCAGCCTATAATATTAATGGCTTGCGCACATCAAGACATCATCAAAATCTTTTTTCTCGAATAGCAGGCTTTTTCACGAAGCTGCTAGAAGGCCGGTGATTTACTGGAACAACAGCTTACTGGAATCGCTTCTCAAGTAGAAAAAGCTTGTAGCATCGCCCCTATTTTCACACGTTCACCCATCGATCAAGGCAAACAGCGGTTTTTCACCAGCCTTCTGGAAAAACGCGATCCAACCATCTGAAACCCGGCCCTTTCGCCATAAAAAAAAGCGGCCGGCATCATCCACGGTTCGATGACGCAACTGGCCGCTGTCTATGGAAGCGAAGCGCCGGCGAAGGCGCCGCGATAGACTGCGCAGTTTTCCCCGCATGATCATTCTATGATTCAAAATTTGCACCTTATGCCATTATCATAATCCATCTGAAACGATTTGTAAATATATTTTTTGAAAATTATATATTTTAAAAACAATAAAGAACCACACCCATTTGCACAACAAACAAGAGGGGCGATGAACGTTCGCCCCCCTCCGCTGCTTCGATCAGCACTGAGCGCTTTCCAGCTCATGCTTTTTCCGTTGATCGAACTTCCATATCCTCTCCACCATGCCGAGCATCGCAGCCCGCTTCTTGTCATTGATACAGCGATGACCCTTGCCGAATAAATTGTTGCGCTTTTTCTTTCATCCCCTCCTCTTTGATTTTCCGTTGCAGTTCATGTGAAATGTTCATGGAACAAAATTTCGGCCCGCACATCGAACAAAAATGAGCCGTTTTCGCCGCCTCAGCCGGCAATGTTTCATCATGGTATTCGCGGGCCCGTTCCGGATCGAGGGATAAATTGAACTGATCGTTCCAACGAAACTCAAAGCGCGCTTTCGAGAGCGCATCGTCACGCTGCTGGGCGGCCGGATGCCCTTTCGCCAGATCAGCCGCATGGGCGGCGATTTTATAGGCCACGACCCCGGCGCGTACGTCCTCTTTATTCGGCAGCCCTAAATGCTCTTTCGGCGTTACGTAACAAAGCATCGCCGTTCCATAAGCGCCAATGATGGCGGCGCCAATCGCCGACGTGATGTGATCGTATCCCGGCGCGATGTCGGTGACAAGCGGCCCTAACGTATAAAACGGCGCTCCATGGCAAATGTCCTGTTCCCGCTCGACATTTTCGCGAATTTTATGCATCGGAATGTGGCCCGGCCCTTCGATCATCACCTGCACATCATGCTTCCAGGCGATTTTCGTCAGCTCGCCAAGCGTTTCCAGTTCGGCAAACTGCGCCTCATCGTTCGCATCGGCGATGGAGCCGGGGCGCAAGCCGTCGCCAAGGGAGATCGCGACATCGTATTGTTTCAAAATCTCGCAGATTTCTTCAAAATGCGTATACAAAAAGTTTTCTTCATGATGGGCCAAACACCATTGGGCGATGATCGAGCCGCCGCGCGAGACAATTCCGGTCGTCCGGTTGGCGGTGAGCGGAATGTAATGAAGCCGCACACCGGCGTGGATCGTCATGTAGTCGACTCCTTGTTCAGCCTGCTCGATGAGCGTCTCGCGGTACACGTCCCATGTCAGCTTCTCCGGCACCCCTCCTACCTTTTCGAGCGCCTGATAAATCGGCACCGTTCCCACGGGGACCGGCGAATTGCGGATGATGTACTCGCGCGTTTCATGAATGTGTTTGCCGGTCGATAAATCCATGACCGTATCGGCGCCCCAACGCACTGCCCAAAGCAATTTTTCCACTTCGTCTTCAATCGATGAAGAAACAGCCGAGTTGCCGATATTGGCATTAATTTTCACATGGAAACGACGTCCGATGATCATCGGTTCGCTCTCGGGGTGATTAATGTTCGCCGGAATGATCGCCCGTCCGGCCGCTACTTCCTGGCGAACGATTTCGGGGTCGATTCGTTCACGGATGGCGACGAACTCCATCTCTGGTGTGATGATTCCCCGTTTGGCATAATGCATTTGCGTTACGGTTTTTCCGGGCTTTGCCCTCAATGGACGGCGCACGAACGGCAGCGGGCGGACGCCGGCGGTCGCTGATGGCTTCACTTCTTCGACATCGCCGCGCTCAACAATCCAGTTGCGGCGAAGAGGCGGCAATCCTTTTTCGACGTCCGGCTCAAAATGAGGATCGGTGTATGGACCGGTTGTGTCATAGACGCGCACCGGCTCGTTTTCCACCGTTCCTTGCGGCGTTTTCGTCGGCGACAACACGATCTCTCTCATCGGCACGCGCACATCCTTGCGCGATCCTTCAATGTACACCTTGCGGCTAGCTGGAAATGACATGAACGAGCGGATGTTTTCCATGCGGCTTTCCTCCTTTGAAATGGTGGTTGAGACCTGCAGCCGCACCAGCAAAAGAGAGGCAAAAACGGGGGATATTTACGCAAAAACGGGTTCCGCAAAACGAACGGAACCCGATCAAGGCAAAAAGGCCAAATGAACAGCCTGTGCGTCCATCTGTTCCCGCTGCCTGCTTCCCTACGCTGGCATGACCCAGATCAGGTTCAAAGGGTCAAAGAACTTCATCGCGTTCTTTTCTCAGCCCGGCTCTCGGACTCCCCTAGCAGATGAGCGTATCACAATGATGACTGACTTTTTTTATTTTATCAGGCAATTGGCAAAGATGCAAACCATTTTATTCCAAACGTTGACTCCCACACGTCGTTTGAAAGCCCCTCTTTCTCGAAGAAAGCGTCCTTTTCCTTACTCACACAGAAAATTTCTTCAGCATTGCCCGCATCTCGTCCGCCATCTGACCGAGCGATGTCGACGAAGAGGCGATTTCCTCGACGGAAGCCATTTGTTCCTGCGTCGCTGCCGATACGTTGGCCGCACCGGACGCTGACTGTTCGACAATATTGGTCATCTGTTGGAGTGCGTCGTTCACTTGGCGGGCATGCTCCTTCATTTGCTCGATGGCGGATGAGACTTGTCCAATTTGTTGACTCACTTGGCTGACCTCCTCACGAATATGGGCGAATGATTGGCCGCATGCCGCCGCCACGTTCAATCCTTTCGCCACTTCGGCGATCACCTGTTCGGCAGACGCAACTGCCCGCTTCGTTTCTTCTTGAATGTAACCGATCAGCTCGGAAATTTGTTGCGCGGAGCGCGCGGATTGTTCTGCGAGCTTGCGCACTTCATCCGCGACAACCGCAAACCCTTTCCCTTGCTCGCCGGCGCGCGCCGCTTCGATCGCGGCATTGAGCGCCAACAAATTCGTCTGCGACGCAATGCCGGTGATCGCTTCCGTAATTTGTCCAATCTCATTCGAGCGCTCCCCGAGCCTTTGAACGACCTGGCCAAGCGCTTGAACGTGGTCGTAAATGAACTGCATTTGCTCGGACATTTGTCCGATTGACTGCTTGCCGTCCTCTGCTTTCGCCGACGTTTTCTCGGCGCGGTGCGCCACATCTTTCGTATGGCAAGCGACGTCGCTCAATGTTTGGGAAATATCATGCACGGACGCGGCGGTGGTGCGGACAGCATCGGCCTGTTCCTCCGCACTTGCCGCAAGCGTTTCCATCGTTGTCGCAATTTGCTCTGTCGCTTTCGTCGTCTGTTCAGCAACGGCGGCAAGCTGCTGAGAATATTGCGCTACTTCTTCGGCATGATGTTGGATTTGCCCCATCACACTTTGCCAAGCGTCTGCCATATCGTTTAACGACGCCGCAATCGGCCGCAGCTGCTGCACGCGATCAAGCGGTATGCGCACCGTCAAATCTCCGCCTGTCATCTTGCCTAAATGTTCGTTAATAACGGCAATCGGGGCAACAAACCGTCGATAGTTGAGCGTTGCCGAAACGAAGCCGAGCATCGCGCCAAACAGCACCATAGCAACAAGCGTCCACCAAAATGCCGCCCCGCGAATGCCGTTGACCAGGCATGTGGCCATGCCGATCGCCGCTGTGCCAGGAATGACAACGAACATTGTGCGAATGATATAAGTGCTTAACGACAATCCATTCTCCTCCTTTTTTCTAGATTTTCCGATTGTTCGATTCTGTTTTCCTTCATAACAAGTCATTTTGATAGAATGCAGCGGGCGTTCTACTGGATGTAAAACAAAGTTTCAACTTATATAGTAATGTCTCCGCTTTTTCTAAGCAAGTAGCACTTTGCGGAGTGCAAAACGGAAATGTATTACAATTCTTTCTTCATATAATATGAAATTCCTTTGTACGTTTCCATAAAAAACGACCTCCCAATCGAGGCTGGGAGATCGTTTTCTTTAACCGCTATGCTTCATTTTTCTCGTTTCCTTATCAAACAAACTGTATACGACAGGGATGACGAACAATGTCAAAAAGGTGCTGCTAATTAAGCCGCCGATGACGGTGATGGCCAATGGCTGGTTCATTTCCGCTCCTTCGCCAATGCCAAACGCCAGCGGCAGCAACCCTAAAATCGTTGTCAAGGCCGTCATCAAAATCGGACGGACGCGCAATTTCACCGATGTGACAATCGCATCGTAGCTCGCCAAACCTTTTTCTTTCATTTGATTAATGTAATCAACAATCACGATCGCGTTGTTGACGACGATACCCGCAAGCACGATGACGCCGATAATCGCCATAACGCTAACTGGCGTTTTCGTTGCCATTAAGCCAAGCGCGACACCGATGGCCATCAGCGGCACGGTGAACATAATGACAAACGGATATTTCAGCGATTCAAATTGCGCCGCCATGACAAGGTACACGAACGTAATCGCTAAGGCAAAGGCAAGCAGCAAATCACCCAACGCCGATTCTAACAATTCGCGGTCGCCGCCAAAGACGATTTCCGTCTCTTCCGGAAGATGCAATTTCGCGATTTCTTTATCGACAATCGCGGACATCTCCCCTAAATTCGTCGTGTTTTTGTATTTTAATGTAAACTGAACGGCGTATTGCTCATCGATGCGATGAATTTGAACCGGGCTTTTCCCGATCGTAATATCCGCAATGTCGCCAAGCGGAATAAACGTGCCGTCTTGCTTTTTGATCAGCAGTTTTTTCAAATTGTCGACCGAGTTTTTCACCGATTCGTCGTATTCGACGTTAACGTTGTACAAATTCGACTCTTTATCAAGCATGCGTGTCGCCGTCACACCGCGTGTCATATCGTTGACCATCGTCGCCACTTGCGCTGGAGTAAACCCTTGCGCGAGCGCTTTTTCGCGATCGACTTTGATTTGAATTTCGTCGACTGTTTCCGAAATATCGGTCGTCAGTTCGTTCACTTCATCGAGTTTGCTTAAGCGGTCGTATATTTTTTCCACCGCTTTTTCCAGCCGCGCTTCATTCGTATCTTTCACGCTGAACACAAGCGTATTCGGCGTACTTCCTGCAGTCGATTGCAAGTTGATCGATACTTCCGCCGTTTGATTCGCTTTTTTCGCTGCCTGTTCCATATCGTTCTTTATGTCATCGACAACGTCAAATACGGAACGGTCTCGCTCGTCCAAGTCTTTCATTTTCACATATATTTCAGCAACATTGCTTTGCGATGTACCGCGGAACGCCTGCTCCTGCGTCGAGCCGATTAAGCTGACATACGCATCAATTTCTTTTACTTTTTTCAACTCGTCTTCAATGGAAGAAACAACCTTTTCCGTTTCGCGGAGGGCGCTGCCGTTGGCAAGGTTGACGCGGATGGAGAAAAAGCCTTCATCCGTATTCGGCAAAAACTGCATGCCGACTTTCGTAACGCCAAATAACCCGAAAGCTAACGTACCGATCGCAAGCAACAACACAATGATCCGATGGCGCAGCGACCATCTCACTATCTTGTCCAGACCGACAAGCATGCGCGAAGACTGGCGTTTTTCCTCGATGTTTTCGCGAGGCGGTTTTAACCAGCGGCTCGCCAGCATCGGCACGACCGTCAATGCCACGAACAATGACGCAAGCAAGCTAAACGAAATCGTTAACGCAAATTCGGTAAACAAATCGCCGATTAATCCCGTAATGAAAATGACTGGTACAAACACGGCCACCGTTGTCAACGTGGACGCGGTGATCGCAGCGCCGACTTCTTTTACCCCGTCTCTTGCCGCTTGTTTCGGATCTTTCCCCATTGATAAATGGCGGTAAATATTTTCGATCACGACAATCGAGTTATCGACGAGCATTCCGATACCGAGCGCAAGACCGCCAAGCGTCATCATGTTTAACGTAAAATCAGCAAAATACATTAACACAAACGTCACGATGACCGAATACGGAATCGCGATGCCGATAATAAGCGGGCTTTTTGCACTGCGCAAGAATAAAAACAGCACCAGCATCGCGAATACTCCGCCAAGAACGAGCGACTGAAAAATGTTCTGAATCGTCCGCTGAATAAAATCGCCTTGGTCAAATAAAACATCCGCATGAACCGCCGAAAATTTTTTCGTATCCAACAATTCGTTCAAGCGTTTTTCGAACGCTTTCGACACTTCTGCTGTATTGGCATCCGCTTTTTGCAGCACGCTTAATAATACAGAAGGCTTCTCGTTCGTGCGCGTAATCGTATCTTCTTTTTCCGGCACAATCGCAATATCGGCGATATCTTGCAAACGAACTTTTTCGCCGTTGAGCGGATTCACCGTGACAACGAGCTGTTTTAACGTATCAATGGAGTCGATCGTGCTGATAATCCGGGTCGTTAACTGCTTATCATCGATCACGACCGTCTCGCCTGGAAGCGAAATATCGTTGGCGGAGATAAAGTTGGCAATATCTTGCTGGCTCAGCTTATACGTTTTTAATTTCTCCTGGTCCAACAGCACCCGCACGTTTTTCGTCAACGTGCCGGAAACATTCACACTGGCGACCCCTTCTACCTTCGTCAGCTCTGCTCGCAGCTGATCCGCTAATTGTTTTAAAAGTTCCTCGTTCCCTTTCTTCGATGTTAATGTTAGCTGAATAATCGGGAACTGTGACGGGTCAAACTTCAAAAACCGCGGCTTGTTGACATCATCCGGAAGCGCCGTCTGATCGATCCGCTGCAATACATCGTTTTGCACATCATCAATCGATGTCGACCACGAAAACTGCAGCAAAATCAAATTAGAACCTTCCTGCGATGTCGATGTGATCGACTTTAGCCCAGGCAATGTCGACAAATTCGCCTCCAGCGGCTTCGTGACTTTCTCAAGCACTTCCTTCGGTCCCGCCCCTGGATAGCTCGTTACGACCACCCCGACTGGCGGATTAATATCCGGGATCAGCTTCATCGGGATATTGAACAGCGACACTGCTCCTAAAATCAACACTAAAATCATCGAAACGAGCGTAAAAACCGGTCTTCGTATCGAAAAGTCACTGATTTTCATCGTCTTCCCCCTCTTATGTAAACAAAAAAGTTTTCTTCTATAAGCCGCATCCACCACTCCCATTCGCGCCGTCCTCATCCATGGCGGCGGATGGAGATGTAGACGCTTGTCCATCGATGCAAAGCGATCAATAACAGTACAACCTGTTTGCCTAGCGATTTAACACATCCTCGTGTTCACGCAGACGGTAGTGGTCTTCCGCTGGACACATCCGCTTCCGGCCGATCGATTCATAAATGATTCCTGCCTCGCGCGCGCTTTCTAGGCTGTAACAATTCCGGCCATCAAACACGAACGGCGTTTTCATTAAGTTCGCATATTGGCGGACATCAAATTGCCGGATTTCCGGCCACTCCGTGAAAATAAAACAAATATCTGCGTCCGTAATCGCCTCTTCGATCGTTGAACAATACGTGAGCTCCTGCGGGAATACGCGCTTTGCGTTTTCCATCCCAACCGGGTCCCACACTCTTACATTCGCGCCTTCCTCCAATAAGATCGCGATATTGGCGAGGGAAGGGGCCTCCCTGATATCGTCCGTTCCCGGCTTAAACGTAAGGCCTAACACCGCCACCTCCAGTCCGCGAAAATGGCTCACGTACGTTCTCGCCTTTTCGATCAATTTGACTTTTTGAGTTTCATTTACTTCCATCGCCGCTTGCACCGTTTTCAGCTCATAACCGTGACCGTCCGCAAGCCAGCGCAGCGCTTTCGTATCTTTCGGAAAACACGACCCGCCATAACCGATGCCAGCACGCAAAAAGCGGCTCCCGATTCGCGGATCCATTCCCATTCCTTTCGCGACGTCTTCGATATCGGCGCCCACCATTTCGCATACATTCGCGATTTCATTAATATACATTACATCCAGTAGAACGCCCGCTGCATTCTATCAAAATGACTTGTTATGAAGGAAAACAGAATCGAACAATCGGAAAATCTTTATTGCAACTTATATAGGATATTTTCAAGGCGAGAAAAACGTTGGATACGTATTTCACCATTTCCGCACTTTTCCGGTCTGTCACGACATAAGGAAGATAAAACGGATCGTACAGCTCTTTCATGACCTTCTCCGCATGCGGCGATTCCACGCCCAGCACAATTCTCGATGCATGCAGCATATCTTTGACTGCTGTCCCTTGCGATAAAAACTCGGGATTCGCGGCAACCTCAATGTGGACAGGGTGCTTCTGATGTTCATATATCCAACGTTCCACTTCATCGCTCGTACCGACGGGGACGGTAGATTTCACCGCCACCACACAGTCTTTTTCCGCTGTCTGGGCGATTTGCTTTGCCGCTTCCTACACATACCGCAAATTCACCGATCCATCCGGCTCTTCCGGAGTGCCAACAGCGATGATGATGACATCTGCCCGCCGATACGCTGCCGCATAATCGGTCGTAAACAGCAGCCGCTCACCATTTTTCCTTATTAACTCCTCCAACCCTGGCTCATAGATCGGCGGCTTCCCGCGCTGAAGCAGCCTCACTTTTTCCGCATCGACATCCACGCACACCACCTTGTGCCCCTTTTCCGCCAGACACGCGGCGGTGACAAGTCCTACATACCCCGCACCCGCTACGGCAACATCCATATTCGATCACACCTTTGATGGTTTACTCCGCTCGCAAATGCGATTCATGGCATATGGCCATCCAATAACCCATCATTTCTGCCAAACGCTCGCATTCGTCCATGATATTCTCATTCATATATGAAGTTATTATAACTGATAATGAACCTCTTTTGCATTTTCCGTGATTGTGTATGTAAGTGCAGATCCATCATATGGAATTCCATGTGAGTGTTCTAAAGGTTTATTCGATTTACCTATTTATGACGAAATTCATTGTTTTTTGTTGATTTTATTATAAGTTACTAATGTGCTTGATACTTCTAATTATTGAAAAAACAAAAAGGAGAGCCGTCCACTTCTGACTGTGGCAAGCTCTCCTTCTCTTTGGTAAAACTCGAAAAGGAACAATGCGCTACACCGGTACTATTTCATCCACTTTCGCACTTCCTCTTCGGTAAGGCCAGTGAGATCGGCGATGTCTTTCGCTGTCATTCCTTTTGCCGCCATATGGCGAATCATTTTCTTCCGTTCTTCCTCTCGTCCTTCTTCCCGCCCTTTCTTCAATCCTTCCTCTAGTCCTGCACGCCGCTCCCCAAGAAGATTGGAAAGCTGATCGCGCAGCCATTTTAAACGCATTTCATACGCATATCGGTTTTCCGGACTGACACTTAGCTTTTCCCATTCTTCTAACGCTTCGCGAATTTCTTGTTCATTCATCGCCCACTCCTCCAATTCGCTCCACATCGTTTCATCTAATCTGCTATCACGGCCGTCTACCACCGATAACATCATCAGCCACGGCACTTCTGCTGACTTTTTCATCTCCCGTCTATATTTCTTCCATTGTACCATAAACTGCGACAAATCAATCGCATGGAATTCGATATGAGCACTCCAAAGGAAATGTTCCTCATCTTCACGTAAATGAAACACGGTATGAAAACGGTCTGTTTCATGAGGAAATAAAGGGTAGTTGAGGATCGTAACCATAATGGTTGGAGGAAGTTCGGAATACACTTCTTCAACCAAAATCACTTTTTTGCGCTTGTAATGGTGTCGGTGATACACTCATCATACTTCCCGGCCATGCTCCTACTATCTCAAGTACCGGAAACGCAATCGACTTCTCCCCTCACCCTGACTGTTATACTATTTTAGCAATTTCCCAACCCCATATACGATTCTATTAGAACAATGTTGTCTCTTTGCTTCTAAAGATAGAAAAAGACAGGATACTCCCACACCCTGCCTTTTCGTTCATTATTCAAAATAATTGCGAAGCCCAGTGGAAATCGCGCTTGTCACTTCCTGCTGGTAACGATCTGTCGCAATGATGCTCGCTTCCGTCGGATTGCTCAAATATCCTAATTCTACTAGCACGGACGGAAGCTCGTTTTCGCGAATCACGTAATAATCTCCGAAACTCGCCCCGCGAAACGGAATCGACATCATGCGGGAAAACGGATGTTCCAGCGACAATGCAAGCAAATAGTCGGAAAACATATCATAGTAACCCGTGGTGCTAGATAAAACTCAGACAAGCATAAAAATAGCCCTTGCTGGCGGATCTCCAGTAGAATGAAAGTGTCACCCAACATTCGAAAGGAGAATCCCCATGCAAGAGCACTTTCATTTTACTACAGATCAAGCAAAGATTCAAAAACAATATACAGTCATTTTCTTTTTTGTTTCTGCCCAGCTGTCACAAATTCAATTCTATCTTCAACGTCGCAATCGTCATTTGGTGAAACAAGAAGATACGGTGATCATTGCTATTCATCTTTTAGGAAAGCTGCTTGGCTTCTCTTCCGAACGTGCATGGCATCGCTTTGTGACTGGGAACTTGTTTACGGATGGACATTTTCTCGAACGTTCTCGATACAATCGCCGTTGTCGAGCGCTGCGCTTTGCGATCAAATGGATCCGCCATGAACTGGCGAAACGCGGCCAACATCATGCCTATGCCGTGGTCGATAGCTTGCCGTTAGAGTTGTGCCATGCTGCGAGAATGCATCGTGTCAAACGGTTTCAAGGGATCGCCGACATCGGGTATTGCGCTTCAAAAAAGCAATGGTACTACGGGTTGAAACTGCACCTTCAAGTGACCGATCAAGGTTTGCCAATGGGATATGTGGTGACGGAAGCATCCTGCCACGATCGAATCGCAGCCGAAAGCGTGATGACCCAAATTCCTCATCCCTATAACCTCGGGGACAAAGGGTTCATTAGCCGTGACTTGCAAAAAAGGCTGTACGAAGAATACCAAATGGCGCTTTGGACTCCGTCTCGAAAAAACCAGAAACATCGCCCGTCCGAGGCATGGGAGAAGTGGATCCAACAAAAACGCAAAGTGATCGAGACGGTGTTCTCGGTTCTGGTTGACCAATACCGGATCACAGAGATTCGAGCGAATTCCATGATCGGATTTGAAGTAGCGCTCGACGGCATATTGTTAGCCTATTCGCTGGTCACACTAGGGCTAGTTGAGTTCTAACGCTCAACTAGCACCACGGGTATATAGGTGAATGATTATCGTTGTCGTAATGTAATATTAATTAGTTGAAAAACCAAGTTTGATTTATATAGCACCACGGGTTTTATGTTAGTAAATTTGCTCAAGTACAGATACGTAGGGAATTATCAATCAGAACTTTAATCTCTTTTGTTCTTTTCATTTAAAATTTTATCTATTTTTTCAGTTAATCTAGAGCTATCTATAGCTCTTCTAACTGCTGTTTCAATTATTACATATAAAATTAACCCTGAAAGAAGACACCAAAATATTAGTAACCCCAAAGATACTTTCACAATCTTCCCCCCAAAACAGATGTTTATCATATTATAACACATATATAAGTTGAAACTTTGTTTTACATCCAGTAGAACGCCCGCTGCATTCTATCAAAATGACTTGTTATGAAGAAAAACAGAATCGAACAATCGGAAAATCTTTATTGCAACTTATATAGTTATAAATAGTTTTCTTGGATCGACCAATAATCGTTGCGATTTCTTCTTTGGTATATCCCTGCAAATGAAGATAAATCGCTTGGTAGCGTTCATATGCTCGTTTACTTTTTGCTTCTTTCATGGCAGTGGACAACTTTTCGATCT
>NZ_PIJG01000031.1:0-35307 GCF_002809955.1 Geobacillus sp. Manikaran-105 | reverse complement strand
TTCCTCTCGATTGGAAATCCGGGATGGCCGCTGCTTTGTTTGAGTATGCCCAAATTTATGGAAGGCGTATGTATAATTTTGGATAATCAACACTCGTGGTTGAAAGCACTGTTTAATCTCGGAATGAAAGGCAACCTCCTGCCAAAGCACGCGAATCGCCGGCAAATACGTTTTCACAAAGGTGTAGCGGTTGGCGAGCACCGCGCGGACATCCAACGACACATCGTGGATGACCACTTTTTTCCAAACCGCTTGGAGACACGCTCGACTTGAATACATGGATTGGCGGTCATTGCTTTTCTCCCCTTTGCATAGTAGTGAGTAATCACTCACAAAATACATTTTTTAAGCTGCCGACGGTTCGGCAGTCCACCTACTGTTCCATCAATTGGACGTCTCGCCAGCCGTAGCACCGCTCCCACAACGCTTTTCCGCCGATTTCCACCCTTTCCTCGGCCACTTTTTCACCGCCAAGCCGTTCGTAAAAACCACGGGACGGGTTGTCGGTAAGCACCCAGACGGCCAGCGAATGAATGCCTTTTTGCGTCAAATCGCCGACGAGCGCTTGCACGAGCTGCCGGCCGAGCCCTTTTCCTTGCGCTTCCTTAAGCAAATAAATCGCGTACAGCTCCCCGTCATATTGTGCCGCTGAACCATCGCTCGCCCGGTTTCGGCCGCCCGAGACAAATCCGACGACGTGCCCGTTTTCCTCGGCGACAAACACGGAATGATCCGATTGGCGGAGCACCTTCTCCCATAACGTTTGCTTTTCTTCCACTGTCAACGTCTCCAAGTACGCGTCTGGCACGATGCCGCCATACGTCGTCTTCCAACTTTCGACGTGGACGGAGGCGATGGCCGGTGCGTCGGCCCATGTGGCTTTACGGATCATCCGTTTTCCCCCTTTGCCCTAGTTCAGCAGAAGTTTCCAAAATAAAGAAAGGCAAGGCGGTGCCGTTCCCGCCCGCCTTTTTTCTTCTTTTTACAAAGCTTTGTCATCGACGCTGTCCAGCCATCGCTCGATATGGCCGACGACCGAAGCGACCGTTCCATCGGCAAACGGCGACTTTAGGTTGGCGCTTTTGACGAGCTCGGTGAACGGCCGGCTGCCGCCCAATCGGCAAAGCGCCACATAGTCGCGCCAGGCTGATTCCCGGTCTTCCTGCGCCCGCTTCCAAAACTGGAACGCGCACACTTGCGCCAATGTATAATCAATGTAATAAAACGGGTCGGTGTAAATGTGCCCTTGCCGCTGCCAAAATCCGCCGCGCTCAAGGTAGTCATGGCCGGCGTAGTCTCTTGTCGGCAAATACGCTTTTTCGATGCTGCGCCAGACACTCTTCCGCTCCGCTGGCGTCATATCCGGGTTCTCGTAGACCGCGTGCTGAAATTCATCGACCGCCACGCCGTACGGCAAAAACAAGAGCGCGTCGCTCAAATGGGCGAACCGGTATTTGTCGGCGTCGTCGGCGAAAAACAGCTCCATCCACGGCCAGGTGAAAAACTCCATGCTCATCGAATGGATTTCACACGCCTCAAGCGTCGGCCAGTTGTATTCCGGAATGTCGTAATGACGGCTTTCATACACTTGGAACGCATGTCCGGCTTCATGGGTCAATACGTCAATGTCGCCGGATGTGCCGGTAAAGTTCGAGAAAATAAACGGCGCCTTGTAATCATCGATATACGTGCAATAGCCGCCGCCCGCCTTCCCTTTTTTGGCGACGAGGTCCATCAATTCGTGTTCGACCATATAGCGGAAAAACTCGCCGGTTTCCGGCGACAGCTCTTCATACATGCGCCGGCCGTTTTCGACAATCCAGCTGGCATCGCCTTTTGGCGCCGGGTTGCCGGTTGGAAACATAAACGGTTCGTCGTAATAGTAGAGCTTCTCGACCTTGATGCGCTGCCGCTGGCGCTCGCGCAGCTTGGACGCGAGCGGGACGATGTGCGTTTTTACCTGCTGGCGATAGCCTGCAACCATGTCGGCATTGTAATCGGTCCGTCCTAAACGGGCATAGCCGAGCTCAACAAAGTTTTTGAACCCAAGCTTCCGGGCGATCGCTGTGCGGACGTGGACGAGCTCATCATACAGCTCATCGAGCTCTTTTTCGTGGTCCGTGAAAAACGAAAACCGCGCTTCGCTCGCCCGTTGGCGCATCGTGCGGTCCGGCGACTCGACAAACGGCTGCAGCTGGGCGAGCGTCCGCTCCTCTCCTTCAAACATGATTTTCGCCGATGCAATGAGCTTCGTATATTCGCTGGCCAGCTTGTTTTCTTTTTGCAAGTCTTCGACAACCGCCGGCGCGTATGTTTTCAGTTGCGTTTCCGCCAACGCAAACAGCTGTTTTCCCCACACTTGTTCCAATTCAGCGCGGAACGGCGAGGAAACAAGCGCGCGGTAATAATCGTTGACGAGCCCCTTGACGACCGGCTCGGTTTCGTCGAAAAAGTCCTGTTCTTGTTTATAAAATTCATCGTTTGTATCAATCGTATGGCGGATGTGGCAAAGGTTCGCCATCGTGCTGTAGCGGCGGCGCAGTGCATTGATCCGCTTCATCGCCTCGTGCTGCAAGGCGGCGCTCCCGGCACGGCGGAACGAATCAAGCGCTTCTTGAAACGATGCTTGCAATTGAGCGATGTCCGGCCGCTCGTAACGAAATTCGGAAAACTTCATGCTCTGTCCCTTCTTTCCTTTCATTTTTACATTTTTTCATCACTCAGCCGACCTACTGTTTATTCGCCATGAATCCTCAAAATCCTTCTCGATTTCCCATTCTCTGGGTTCATCACCACAAATTATACTAATCATTTCACTCATATTTCGCAACCTTTGCATAATATATAAAAAACCACCCATATATGCGCATAAAAAGGCTCTTCACCAAAATTTTGCGCTTTCTCTTTTCCATCGGTCCATCAGGCGCGTTGGAAATCTTTATCTGAGAGAGCGTGCAAACGTTCCGAAAGAATGTGCAAAATCTGGAACAATTGGAGGCTTGGATTCATCGTTATTCGTTTTGTCCTTGTTCAGTTGTGCGAGCCATCGCAAAATCACTCGTCAAACGAACAGACGAAATCATATCATGCATTTTATCGTCTTATTCGAATGGGAAAATGGAGGAAACGAATAACAAGATTAAGCGGATCAAACGTCGGGGATACGGATACAGAAATATCCAACGTTTTGCATTTCGGGTTCGGTTAGAAACAGCTAACATACTTTAATGGCTAGTGCAAGTACATCTTTTAGTTTTTAGTGATGAACCATTCTCTGAACAAATTTCCATTTTATTTCCTCATAGAAAAAGAAGGCAACTATCATGATCTTGATCTTCGCAACCATTTCTATTTTTCAAAAACAAATCATATTCCCATTCGCGCCCTCTTCCCCCTAGAAATAGCGGCCATGGATTGGGAATCTCGTCCCATCTTCTGTATTTTCCAAAAACATATTGACGTTTTTTGTCGAATTGAGTAATATAATGTCGACAACGATATACCCCCTCTCCACTTCAATGGGATAGAGGTTGCGGTGAACAAAAGTAGCGCTGTCGAGGCTCGGAGCGGTCGATGATGCAGCGGGAAAGGGTTCACCGCCGAAGTTTGCGGCGCGCTCCGGCGGCGCAAGCTGGGCCTGCGGCCGAACAGGCGCAGGACTGCCATCGCCCTTGGGCGATGGAGCGCTATCGCCATTCAGTTGGATGCGAATCATGCACCCGCTGAAAAGGCGCGGGTGCTTTCTTTTTTTTGAAAGGAGCGTTTTGACCTTGGATCAGCAACGAAAACTTGGCATTTGGGTGTTAACCGCGCTTGTCGTGGGCAATATGGTTGGTTCCGGCATTTTCATGCTGCCGCGCTCGTTGGCGGAGGCTTCGAGCCCCATCGGCGTGATGCTCGCCTGGCTGCTGACCGGAGCCGGCGTTCTCATGACGGCGCTTGTTTTCGGCAACTTGGCAATCCGCAAGCCCGACTTAGGCGGCGGTCCGCAAATTTACGCGAAGGAGCTGTTTCCGAAAGGTTCGAACTTGTCGATTTTATCCGGCTTTATGTCATCATGGGGCTACTGGGTCGGCAACTTTGCCGGCAACGTCGCGATCATTACAACATTTGCAAGCTACTTGTCGACGTTTTTCCCGGTGCTGACAAGCGGCCAAACGGTGTTCACCGCCGGGTCGTTCACCTTGAAGCTTGGGAACTTGTTGACGTTTCTCGTCTGCACGGCGCTCCTTTGGGGGATGCATATCATCATTTTGCGCGGTGTAGAAGGCGCTGGCAAGCTGAATTTTGTCGCCACCGCGGCCAAAGTGCTTGGCTTTTTCCTATTTATCGTCATCGCCTTGTTTGCCTTTGACAAAGCGGTCATCGGCCCGCTTGATGCCCCTCGCTATGACGGGAACGGACAGCCGATCGGTTTGCTTGGACAAATCAACAACGCCGCTTTATCGACACTCTGGGCGTTTGTCGGCGTTGAATCGGCGATGGTGTTCGCTTCCCGCGCGCGCAAACAAGCGGACGTAAAACGGGCGACGATCGCCGGTCTTTTGATCGCTTTGGCCATTTATATTGGCATCAGCTTTTTGGTGATGGGCGTCTTGCCGCAACGCGAACTGATTCAATCGGAAAAACCGCTCGTGGATGCCATCATTGCCATCGTCGGACCGGCGGGCGGCTACGTGTTGGCTGGCCTTGGGCTGATCAGCTTGCTTGGCTCGACGCTCGGCTGGATCTTGCTGAGCGCTGAGGTGCCGTACCAGGCGGCGAAACAAGGGCTGTTTCTGCCGGCCTTTTTGAGAGAAAACAAGAAAAACGTGCCAAGCTTCTCGTTGACGCTATCGAATGCATTAGCCCAGCTGTTCATTTTCTCGACCATTTCCCATTCGATGGCGGCAGCGTTCGATTTTGTCATTTACATCGCTACGCTCGCCTACCTCATCCCGTATTTGATCTCTTCCGTCTTTCAGTTGAAACTCACGCTCACCGGCGAAACGTACATGGAGGCGCGCGAGCGGATGGTTGACGGAATCATTGCAGCCTTAGCGACGGTGTATTCGATCTGGGTCGTTATCGCTGGCACGGCAGACATCAAAACCTTCCTACTCGGTGTTGTCCTGCTCGCTAGCGGCCTAATCTTCTATCCGCAAGTAAAAAAAGCGGCACAGCAGGCGAAAGAAAAACAAAAATTATCGGCATAGCCAAAAAGCGAACGTCCATTGGGGCGTTCGTTTTTTCTGTTTTAGGCAGGATCTTGTCTTTCGGAAGACGAAATATACAATGTAGTTCCATTTTACTTAAAAGAAAGAGGGGGCCAACTGATGAACAACAACGAACAACCGACAAAACGCCGCGGCATAACGGCGGAAGATTTGCTTCGCCTCCGCTCGGTGCGCGACCCGCACTACGCGCCAGACGGGACGCGCGCCGTGTTTGTGGAAAAATCGATCGACGAAGAAAACCAATACCGCTCCCATCTATCTATGTGGACGGAAGACGGCGCCGTCCGTCCATGGACGTTCGGGCGCTGTCGCGACACGAAGCCGCGCTTTTCCCCGGACGGCGAAACGATCGCCTTTTTATCTGACCGCTCCGGACGCACACAGCTTTGGCTTTTGCCCGCCAATGGCGGTGAGGCGCGCCAGCTGACGTTTTTCAAAAACGGCGTGCGCGATTACGTTTGGTCGCCGGACGGGACGTTTCTCATCGCCCTAACGACGCTTGGCGATGATGAAACGATTGAAGACCGCGAAGAACCGGAAAAGGCAGAAGTGAAGCGAGCCGACCTGAAACCGCGCGTGGTCGAGCGGCTGTATTACAAATCAGACGCGTCGGGTTTTCTTGACGGCAAACGGGCGGTGCTCACGCGCATCGATGTGCTGTCAGGAAAAAGCGAAGCGTTGACGGGCCGCGAGGAGGAAATCGGTTCGTTTGCCGTTTCCCCAACCGGACGGACGCTCGCCTTTGTCGCCAACCGAAACGAGGATCCAGACACAACCTTTACGCGCGACATTGTTTTGCTTGATCTCGAATCGAAAGCGGAAACGAACTTGACGAACGGATGCGGCACATTCGCTTCGCTCGCCTGGTCGCCGGACGGAACGAAGCTCGCCGCCATCGGCCATGATCTTGCTTATCTCGGGGCTACGCTTCACCGGCTTTACGTCTTTGAGCCGGAGCGTGGAACGAAGCGGGTGTTGACCGCCGATTGGGATGTCCATCTCGGCGATGCCATGGTCGGCGACACACACGCTGATGCGAAAGGGCCGGGACCGATTTGGGCGAGCGACGGAAGCGGCCTGTATGTCACCGCCTCGGAGCGCGGACGCGTCAACTTGTATTTCGTCCCGCTCGACGGCCCGATCGTTCCGGTGATCGAAGGCAACTTCCATTTATACGGTTTAGCCATCCACCCAAGCGAACAGCAAGCCATCGCCGCGATGAGCGAGCCGACGGTCATTGGCGATTTGTATATAATCTCGCTTGAAGACGGAACGAAAACGCGGCTTACGCGTGCCAATGAAGCGCTTGAACATGAAGTGGCCTTCGCCGCTGCCGAACCGTTTACGTATCGATCGGCGGACGGTTTGGAGATTCAAGGCTGGATCATGAAACCGCCTGAGCTTGACGAAGGGGAAAAGGCGCCGCTTGTCGTCGAAATTCACGGCGGGCCGCATGCGATGTATGGATTTACGTTTTTCCATGAATTGCAGCTGCTCGCTTCATCCGGTTATGCCGTGCTGTTTACGAACCCGCGCGGCAGCCACGGATACGGCCAGTCGTTTGTCAATGCGGTGCGCGGCGACTATGGCGGCATGGATTATGAAGACATTATGGCTGGCGTCGACGCCGCCATCAGCAAGTTCGACTTTATTGACAAAGAACGGCTTGGCGTCACCGGCGGCAGCTACGGCGGATTTATGACGAACTGGATCGTTGGGCATACCGACCGATTCAAAGCGGCTGTCACTCAACGTTCGATTTCCAACTGGCTCAGCTTCTCTGGCGTGAGCGACATCGGCTACTTTTTCACGAAATGGGAAGTCGGCTGCGACGTTTGGGAAGACGCTGAGCGGCTTTGGCATCATTCGCCGCTCAAATACGTCAAACACATGCGCACACCGCTTTTGATTTTGCACAGCGAACGCGATTACCGCTGCCCGATTGAGCAGGCCGAACAGCTGTTTGTCGCCTTAAAGCAGCTCGGGCGGGAAACAAAGCTCGTCCGCTTTCCGGACGCCAACCACGATTTGTCGCGCACCGGCAACCCTGCTCTTCGGCTTGAGCGTCTTCGCCATATCGTCGACTGGTTTGACCGCTATTTGAAAGGAGCATCGCATTAATCCGAAAGGAGAACCACCATGCACGCACTCGTCATCGGTGGGACAGGCATGTTAACCGACGTGTCGCTTTGGCTCGTGCGAGAAGGGTACCATGTATCCATCGTCGCCCGGAACAGGGAACGGATGGAACGGCTCATCGCCCGCGCCGCACATCTGGAGGCCATTACCCCGCTTTTGGTCGATTATCGCGATCATGATGTACTATGTTCCTTGATTCACCAAACAATCAATGAAAACAGAGCCTTCGACCTTGTTGTCGCATGGGTGCACAGCGACGGGAAACAGGCGTTTCCGGCCATCATCCGGGAAAATAGCAGACATCCCGGTCCTTGGCGTCTGTTCCACGTGCTCGGCAGCCGGGCCCATCCGGCCGAGGCAAAGCGGGAACTCCGTTTGTCTTCCGCTTGCCTGTACCGGCAAATTCAGCTTGGCTTCGTGATCGAAGAGCACAGCACGCGTTGGCTCACCCATCAAGAAATCAGCAGCGGCGTCATTGACGCCATTCGGCGTGATGCGCCGTTTCATCTTGTCGGCACACTAGCATCAGAGAAGAAGCGGCCGCATTAATGGGAAGCGCCCTCTCGTTTGTACCGAGAGGGTGCTTTGTCCGCCTTTGGCGCGGATGGTTTCACGATGGAAGCAGTTCGACATAATCGCCCGTTTTCAAGCCGGCCGCGTTCGCTTCATCGGTGTCAATGTGCATATCTAATGCAAAATCTTCGCTGACGCGGACGATCACTTCGTCAAAAATGAGCGCCCGCTCCCCTTGCGTTTTCACTTTCACAACTTGTTTATCGCGGACGCCAAACGTCTCGGCATCTTTCGGCGTCATATGAATGTGGCGCTTGGCAATGATCACCCCTTTGTCGACGGTCACCGTCCCCTTCGGTCCGTGAATCGTAATGCCCGGCGTTCCGTCAATATCGCCGGATAAGCGGACCGGGGGCGCGACGCCGAGCTTGAAGCTGTCGGTTTTCGAAATTTCAAGCTGGGTGAGCGAACGGACCGGTCCGAGGACGCGGACGTTTTCAATTTTCCCTTTCGGCCCTTCGACCGTCACCGTTTCCTTGGCGGCGAACTGGCCAGGCTGCGACAACGGCTTGAGCACCGTCAGCTCGGCGCCTTCGCCAAACAGCGCCGCCATGTGTTCTTTTGATAAATGAATGTGGCGATTCGATACCCCTACTGGAACCATCAATGGTGATCTCTCCTTTTTTGCTGGCTATGGTATGTTCTTTATATAACGTATCCATTTCCGGCAAAATTAAAGAGGCCGACCTCGCGTCAGCCCCTTGTTTTTGCCCCATATCCTAATTTTTTCAGCAGCGCAATCGCCTGCTCTTTTTCTGCCGCCGTCAGCGCCGAAACCGTTTCGTGAATTTTTTCCGCATGCTCGGGAAATACGCGCTCAATAAACCGCCGCCCCTCTTCTGTAATGGACGCGTACGTGACGCGCCGGTCCTTTTCGCAGGCGCGGCGGACGATCAATCCTTTGTTTTCCAGTTTGTCAATGACGTAGGTGATGCTCCCGCTCGCCAGCAAAATTTTTTCGCCAATTTGCTGGAGCGGCTGATCCCCTTTATGGTATAACAATTCTAACACGGCAAATTCGGTCGGATTGACCCCGAATGAGTGGATTGATTTGTTCACTTGGTCGCTTACGGCGCGGTAAGCCCGCGACAATACGATAAACAACTTTAGCGATTGCTCGAGTTCTTGCTCTTTTTGTTCCATGCCATCCAACCCTTTGCATTTAACCATTTCTTACTTGCATTATACTTGAACAGCAAACAGGCAGGCAACCGTTTTTGCCAGGCGCTGGTCCATTTTTCTCGCCAGCGGCCGTTCCTTTCGCTATGATAATTTTGTGATAGGGCAGCGCTTGGGCGATTGTCACATTTGTGGAAACGGCGCATATGAAAAAATAAAGGCTGATGAAGGGGGAATTGGATGAACGGGGTATTGACCGGCAGTGTGCTGTCCGCCTTATCGACCGGACTTGGCGCTGTGCCGATTTTGTTTATGGCCAAATCGCTCACTCACCGCTGGCGCGATGTGCTCCTCGCGTTTTCAGCCGGCATTATGATGGCGGCCTCGATGACAAGTCTTATTCCCGAGGCCCTGCGGTCCGGCGGTTTTGAGGCGCTCGCCATCGGATTGGCGGCGGGGGTGCTCGTGTTAACGTTGCTTGAGATGACCGTCCCCCATATCGACTTGGAGCATACGAAAAGCGGCTTGCAATTCGACGAAAAGGCGATGCTCATCATCGCCGCCATTGCGATGCACAATCTCCCCGAAGGGCTGTCAGTCGGGGTGAGCTACGCCTCAGACGGCGCTTCGCAAACCGGCAATTTGATCGCATTGGCCATCGGCTTGCAAAACGCGCCGGAAGGATTTTTGGTCGCCTTGTTTTTAGTCAATCAGCAGATTGGCCGCTTTAAAGCGTTTGTCATTGCCACGTTAACCGGCGCGGTCGAAATTGTGACGTCTTTGCTCGGCTTTTATTTAACCTCTCTCTTCCGCGGCCTCGTTCCATACGGGTTGGCGTTTGCCGCCGGGGCGATGCTGTTCATCATTTACAAAGAGCTCATTCCCGAAAGCCATGGCGACGGCAACGAACGGATCTCGACGTACGCCTTTATTATCGGCATTTTGTTTATGATTTTGTTAACCGAATCGTTTTAGCGGTCTCTCCTTCCGTCATCGAGGCAAGCGCTCCTCTCCATACAGAACGAAACACCCCGCTGCCTTGCCTGGCAACGGGGTGTTCTCATTATTGGACAGCCTCTTCTTTCTCTTCATACGGATGGGCGACCCAACCGGACGGGTCGATGAACAGGCGGACGGCTACGACTTGGCGGTCGTCCATGAGCGTAAAGTAGTGCGGATTCCCTTCCGGCACGGAAATGACATCGCCGGCTTCCAGCTCGACGTCAAAATAGCCGGTCTCTTTGTCGCCTTTGATAATGAAAATGCCATGGCCGGCCGTAATGGCGCGCACTTCGTCTTCCGTATGGATGTGCACTTGTTCAAATTTTTTCAGCAGTTCATCCAAGTTCGGCGTCGCATCGGACAGAGCGACGATATCCCATGTTTTGTAGCCGCGGCGCGCCGCCAAGTCTTCAATTTCGTCTTTGAACGTCGCTAAAATTTCATTTTTTTCTTCATCTGTCAGAACATATTTATCGCGCAAATGCTCCGGCAGTTTCGTGATGTCCCAATGTTCATACAACACCCCTTGACTGTTCAAAAACGCGCGCACATTGTCTTCTCCTTCAATCACTTGGCCCGTTTTTCTCACTTTGATGACGGCCATGTCAAAATCCCCCTTCTAAAAGATGTATATTAGCCAACCGGCAGGCCGGCCCGTTGCAAAAGCAGCCGCTTCACCTGCCAGCTGAACAAAAACTCCCACGCTTCCAAATGTTTTTTCGCTTCAAACGCCGTTCGTCCCCAGACGGTAATGCCGTGGTTGTGGATCAACACGGCGCCGGCGTCGCCATGAACATGGTTCGCAAACTCCCGAGCCAGCGTCGGGATGTCGGCGTCATTGTTAATGATCGGGATGCGCACTGCGGCGTTTTCTTCCCAAATGCCAAACGCCTTGATGATTTCCTGGCCGGAAAAGACTGCTTCCCCGTTTGACGCATACAGTTCAGAAATCAAATTGTTGTCCACGGTATGAACGTGCAAGACGCAACCGGCGTTTGTGCGGTTGTAAATTTCCACATGCAGCAGCGTCTCCGCTGATGGCTTTAAATGTGTTTTCTCCGCTGGTCGGCCGGCAGCGTCAACGAGCAAGAAGTCCTCATCCGTTTGCTTCCGCTTATCCTTGCCGCTCGCTGTCACCAAAAACGTCAACGGGTCGTCCGTCACTTTGATCGACAAATTGCCGCTTGTTGCGAAAAACCAATCGCGGGCGGCGAGCTCGGCTTTCACTTCCGCAAGCTCGTTCCACTTTTTCACGACGATGCTCATACGATCACCTCCATTCGCTGCAACGCATCCATCACGTCAAAAAACGTCGCAAATGGCGCGTGCGGCAGGTCAAGCTCTTGACATTTTTCAAGCAGAAAATCGCGCGCCAGCACATAGTCGGCTTGCCTGGCCACCGCCAAGTCGGTGATCGAATCGCCGATGACGACGTGATACCCGTCCGGGCGGGCAAGCCTGCGCAATAGCGACGGCTTGCAGCAGCCGCAGCCGTTTTGGCACCGGCTGTCACATGCATGCGGCCATGTGATGCGGATCGTCTCACCGCTGAAATCGGAGCCGTTGCAAAAAATTCGCTCCGGTTCAATGAGCCCTTCAAGCAGCGGATAGACGAAAAAGTCGATGCCGCCGCTCACGATATAGAGCGGGATGCTTTGCTCTTTTGTCCATGCGACAAACTCGCGGAACCCTTCGCGCAAGCGGGCGGTGCTAAGCAAAAAGTCAACAATCTCCCCTTTCAGCGCTGACGGAAGAAGCGAAAACATTTTTCCGACGCCTTCCTGAACGGAGATGCGCTGGGCGAGAATGTCGTCCTTTAGCGCCTCCCACTCCGGCGGGGCGAACTGTTTCATAATCGCGATGATGTTGTCGTTTTCCGTGATCGTGCCGTCAAAATCGCAAAAAAGAACGAGTTGTTTCGTCATGCTTCCACCTCAATAGCGCCCCAGCGGTCGATCGCCTTTTGCAGCGCCTCGTTGTCTTTCGCCGCTTCACGAAGCGGACGGCCGACCAGCGCTGCGTCGATGGCGGCGCGAAACGCCTTTCCGCCGCCGATCGCCCCGTCCGGGTGGCCGTGGATGCCGCCGCCGGCGTTGACGACGCTGTCAAGGCCAAAATCGCGGACAAGGAGCGGCACCAAGCCCGGATGGATGCCGGCCGATGGCACTGGAAACGCCCGGGCAAACGGCTCTTGTTCATCGGTCAGCGCCCTTGCGATGCCAAGCGCCTGCTCACGCTCCAAGGCGACGCTGCCGTACGGCGACGGGAACAGGACAAAGTCGGCGCCGGCGAGCCGCAAAAGCTTTCCAAGCAAGAGCGACGGGGCGACGCCGTAAAACTCCGACGGCGTGATCGCGCCGCTGAACGCCGGGTGGGCCATGATCGGAACGGAAATCTCTTCATCTTCCCGCAACCCTTGCAGGACGTCCAATCCATAGGCGAACACGTTGAACAACAGCACATCGGCGCCAAGCTCAGCCGCCCGTTTCGCTTTTTCTTTCAGTTCAAACGTTTTGCCGGTCAAGTTGACGGCATACAGCGTCCGCTTGCCTGTTTGTTCGTACACCTCTTCGAGCGCCGCTTTGCCTTCTGTAATGCGCTTCGCAAATGGCAGACGATCGCTGTCAAACAAAATTTCGTCATCTTTGACCAAGTCAACGCCGCCAAGCGCTTGCTTTTTCAACTCTGATGTCAAATACGCCAAATCGCGGCCGACGATGCCTTTGAAAATGCTCATCAACAGCGGGCGGTCGTACACTCCGACCTTTTCGCGAATGCCGGCGATGCCAAAGCGCGGCCCCGGAAACTGCCGCTTCCATTCTTCCGGAAATGCCAAATCAAGCAACCGCACTTCCCCGTCAAGCGACAGCTTGCCGAACGTCGTCACCAACAATGCTGGCAAATCGGCGCTGAAGTTGACGGTCGGGTAAGCGATTTTGACGATTGCCCGCTTCAACCGCTTGCCGAAATAGGCGTTTACCCGCTCGCTCTCGCCAAGCTCTTCGATCGCAACGACTTCCCCTTTATGCTTGCGAAGCTGGTCTTGCTCTAGCTGCGGCAAGTCGGTCCATGTGCCGACTGTCAAGCCGAGCGCGATTCCTTCCGCCTTTTGGCGAATATCGTGTTCATCATGAAGCAAATACGTCGCAATGACTGCACTCATCGTCCATCCCTCTTTCAATATATGGCGAAATAAAAAAGCCCCTTCCTAAGAAGAGGCGTCATTCATTCATGGCGCTCTTCTTATCTCCCAGCGTTTCCGCTGCAAGAATTAGCACCGTGCTTAGCGTACGCCAAGCCGGTTGCCGGGCTTCATTGGGCTCGTCCCTCCGCCTGCTCTTGATAAGAAAGCCTGCTCGTTTATGCACTTGTCAAACGATTGGCAAATTTACTTTGAATTATGACAGCCTTTGCCGCCGTTGTCAATCATTTTTTTCAAAACAGCCTGGTCAACGTTGTCCCGTCAACGGTTCATTGCCGCTCTTTTTTTCAAAACAATCCGAGCCGGCCGATCCGCTCCGCCGCTTCGCGAAGCCGCGCTTCATCGGTCAACAATCCAACGCGCACATACCCTTCGCCGTGTTTTCCAAAACCGATGCCTGGGGCGACGGCGACGTGCGCCCGCTCAAGCAACAGATCGGCAAATTCGGCGGATGATGCGCCTTTTGGCAACGGAAGCCAGGCGAAAAATGATCCAGACGGCGCCGGCGCTTCCCAGCCGATCGCGCGCAAAGCATGAATAAACGTATTGCGGCGCGCCTCGTACAAGGCAATGAGCTCCGCGACGCAGTCTTGCGGGCCGAGGAGCGCAGCTGCCGCCGCTTCTTGGACGGCGCCGAACAAGCTGACGTACAAATGATCTTGCAACAACTCAATGGCACGGATGATCCGCTCATTGCCGACAGCGAACGCCACGCGCCAGCCGGCCATATTGTACGTTTTCGAGAACGTGTAGATTTCAACGCCAATGTCTTTCGCCCCGTCCACTTCTAGAAAGCTGACCGGCTTTTGGCCGTCAAAGCCGATCGCGCCATAGGCAAAATCGTGCACAACGGCTATGCCGTACTTTTCCGCAAACGCCACCGTTTCAGCAAAAAACTCCTTCGTCGCCGTCGCGCCGGTCGGGTTGTTCGGATAGTTTAAAAACATCAGTTTCGCCCGGTCGGCCGCCGCCCTGGGAATGGCCGAATAATCCGGCAGAAACCCATTCTCCGCGACAAGCGGCATCATTTCCATCCGCGCGCGGGCGAGCGCGATTCCCGACCAATAGTCCGGATAACCCGGGTCCGGGACGAGCACGACATCGCCCGGGTTGACGAGGCAAAGCGGCAGCTCGACAAGCCCGGCTTTGCCGCCGAACAAGATGGCGACCTCGCGGGCCGGGTCGATCGTCACCCCGTACTCGCGCGCGTAAAACGCCGCTACGGCTTCTTTCAAAAACGAGTAGCCTTGAAACGGCGAATATTTATGGTATTTTGGGTTCGCGGCTGCCTTCTGCATCGCTTCGACAATGTGCGCCGGCGTCGGCTGATCCGGATTGCCCTGCCCTAAGTTGATCACATCATAACCCGCCTTGATCTTCGCACCGACTTTCGCCACGAGCGAGGCGAAAAACTGCTTCGGCAGCTGTTCAAGCAGTTCGGAAAAGGGAAATTCGATCGTCATCGTCCACACCTTCTCAAACATTCTTGAAATTCTAGTGCAACATCATATATCGTTAAAAGCAAAATGTAAAGAAAATTTTTTTCCGAGGTGAACGCTCATGACGATCCGCATCGCCTGCCTGCAGCTTGACATTGCATTTGGCGATCCAGCAAAAAACGAACAGCAAGCCGAACAGGCCGTGGAATCCGCTGCCAAAGACGGCGCTGACATCATCGTGCTGCCAGAGTTATGGACGACCGGCTACGATTTGACGCGCCTGGATGAAATTGCCGACGAAGGCGCCGAACGGGCGAAGGCGCTCGCTTCCCGATTGGCGCAAACGTACGGCGTCCATTTCGTCGCCGGTTCGGTCGCCAAAAAAACAGCCGCCGGCGTGACAAACACGATGATCGTGGCCAACCGCCATGGCCAAATCGTCGGCGAATACAGCAAGCTTCACCTGTTCCAATTGATGGATGAACATTTGTATTTGCAGCCGGGAAACGAGCCAGGCTTGTTCTCGCTTGACGGGCTGCCGTGCGCTGGGGTCATTTGCTATGACATCCGATTTCCGGAGTGGATTCGCGCCCATGCGTTGGCCGGAGCGGAAGTGCTGTTTGTCGTCGCCGAATGGCCGCTTCCCCGCCTTCACCATTGGCGGACGCTCTTGATGGCACGGGCGATTGAAAACCAATGCTATGTCGTCGCTTGCAACCGGGCCGGACGCGACCCGAACAACGTCTTCGCCGGCCATTCGCTCGTCATTGACCCGTGGGGCGAGATCATCGCCGAAGCCGACGAACAGCCGGGTATCTTAACCGCTTCCATCGACCCGTCGCTCATCCAAGACGTCCGCGCACGCATCCCGGTGTTTGCCGACCGCCGGCCGCACGATTATGAAGAGGCGGCAAAAAAATTTTTCAAAACGTATTGACAATCCGCCAGCCCAACCTGTATCATTCGAATCAAGCAACCAAACGATTGTTAACATCGTGAAAATTGCAAAAACTTAATAGCTAGATCGGTACTCTTATCAAGAGTTGGCTGAGGGAATTGGCCCAATGAAGCCCAGCAACCGACCGTAATGCTATCGTGAGATAGGGCGCACGCCAAAGGCGGCGCCGGAAGCGAACCGCTTCCGCAGGGCACGGTGCTAAGTCCAACAGAAAGACCGATGTCTTTCTGAAAGATAAGAGGCGCGAAGACGATGCATCTTCAAGCCTCTTTCCGTATGCGAAAGAGGCTTTTTCATTTGCCAAAACCTAAAGGGGGAACGTGAAAATGACGATTGTCCAATCCACTGTTTACGAACCGCTCACCGAACAAAAAGCGACCGCCCTCGCCGTCCGCCTCGGCCTATTCCGAGACGGGGCGCCGCTTGTGTGCCGCGAAATCGGCGACGGAAACTTAAACTTAGTCTTTCATATCGTCGATCAGGAAACGAAGCAAGGCGTCATCATCAAACAGGCGCTCCCGTACGCGAAAGTCGTCGGCGAAAGCTGGCCGCTCACGTTAAAGCGCGCGGTTATTGAAAGCAACGCGTTGCGCACGTTTGCCAGCTATGTACCGCAATACGTGCCGAACGTCTACTATTCTGACGAATCGCTTGCCATTACCGTGATGGAAGACTTGTCCCGTCTGCAAATCGCCCGCAAAGGGTTGATCGAAGGGAAAACATTCCCGCTTTTGTCCCGGCATATCGGCGAATTTATCGCCAAAACAGCGTTTTACACATCCGATTTCGGCATGAACCAGCAAGAGAAAAAGAAATTGGCGCAAAGCTTCGTCAATCCGGAACTGTGCAAAATCACCGAAGATCTCGTCTTCACCGATCCATTTTTCGACCATGAGACGAACAACTTCGAAGACGAGCTGCGGCCGGACGTCGAAACGCTTTGGAATGACGACCGCCTCCGTTTGGAAGCGGCGAAGTTGAAGCGCAAGTTTTTAACCGAAGCCGATGTGCTTCTGCATGGCGATTTGCATACCGGCAGCATTTTCGCAAGCACCGACGAAACGAAAGTAATCGACCCGGAATTCGCCTTTTACGGCCCGATCGGCTTTGACCTTGGGCAGTTTTTCGCCAACTTGCTGTTAAATGCGTTGTCCCGCCCTGACGTTGAGCGCCAACCGCTCTTTGATCACATCGACCGGACCTGGGACGTCTTTGCGTCCATATTCTCGGAGCTTTGGCGCACCAAAAGCATCGAGACGTACGCCGCAACACCGGGCTTGCTTGACGAAGTGCTCCGGCATGCGTTCATCGATGCTGTCGGCTTTGCCGGCTGCGAAGTCATCCGCCGGACGATCGGCCTCGCCCATGTGGCCGACCTTGACGGCATCGAGCAGAAAGAAGCCCGCCTTGCCGCCAAACGACACGCGCTCCGCCTCGGCCGCCGCCTAATTGTCGAGCGCAACGAGCTGACCGGAACGGACGGCTTCCGCCGAGTGTTTGCAGAAACCGAATAGTAACACGGCGACGACCGGCCCAGTGCCGGCCCGGATCAACGGAAAATGTGAAAAGAAAGGAAGACGACGATGGACACCTTTGCCATCCCGCGCTCTGTCGAGTGGCGCGAGACGCATATCACGATTTTAAACCAACAAAAATTGCCATTAGCAACAGAATATATCGACCTGCATACGCTTGAAGACGTGTACGATGCGATCGCCTCGCTGAAAGTGCGCGGAGCGCCGGCGATCGGCATCACCGCCGCTTATGGTCTGGCGCTCGCCGCCTCGCATTATAAAGCGGAAACGGTCCACGAGTTCCATAGCCGCCTAAAGCAAGACCGCGATTATTTGGCAAGCGCCCGCCCGACGGCCGTCAATTTGGTTTGGGCGCTTGACCGGCTCACTGCCGCCGCCAAAGACGCCGCCTCAGTCAACGAAGCGAAAACGGTGCTTATTCACGAGGCGATCCGCATCCAAATCGAGGACGAAGATGTCTGCCGCCGCATCGGCGAACATGCGTTATCGCTTTTTCGCCCAGGCGACCGGGTGATGACGATTTGCAACGCCGGCTCGATCGCCACCGCCCGCTACGGCACGGCGCTCGCCCCGTTTTATTTGGCGAAAGAGAAAGGGATCGAGTTATCCGTGTACGCCCTTGAGACGCGCCCCGTTTTGCAAGGAGCGCGTCTGACCGCCTGGGAGCTGATGCAAGCAGGCGTCGACGTCACGCTTATTACGGACAACATGGCGGCGCAAACGATCAAAGCGAAAGGGATTCGCGCCATTATCGTCGGAGCCGACCGGATCGCACAAAACGGCGATACAGCGAACAAAATCGGCACGTTCGGCCTCGCCTTGCTCGCCAAATCGTTTGGCATTCCGTTTTACGTCGCCGCACCGTTGTCCACCATCGATTTGGCGACAAAGACAGGGGCAGACATCCCGATTGAAGAGCGCCATCCGGATGAAGTGACCCATCTGGCCGGCGTGCGCGTCGCCCCGGAAGGCGTCAACGTGTATAACCCGGCGTTTGACGTGACGCCAAACGAACTGATTACCGCGATCATTACCGAAAAAGGCATCGTCCGCGGCAGCTACAGCGCGGCACTGCCAGCGTTATTTGCAAAGGAGGAGCAGCATGAAACGATTTAAGGCCTTATCGTTCCTTTCTCTTCTTTTCTTTGCCGTGTTCTCCGTCTTGGCCGGCTGCACGAACGAGCAAGACGCCGTGAGCTCTAAGCCGGCCAACGAAACGAAGCAAACGGCCATCCAAGGCGACACCGTCTCATCCAACAGCCAAACCGCATCGAGCAGCGAACAGGCGGCCATCCCGGAGAAGCTGAAAAAACCGGTGAAGATCGCCGCCATTATGCAAATGTCCATCGGCACGTTCTCGTCGCAATACATCGCCGGCGTCAAAGAACAAGTGCAAAAGTTCGGCGGCGAAGTGCAAATTTACAACGCCGACAACGACTTGACGAAAATGGCCTCATACGTAGAAACGGCCATCACGCAAAACGTTGATGCCATTCTGCTTGATCACGGCCGCGCTGATGCGCTCGAAGGCCCGGTGAAAAAAGCGGTTGAAAAAGGCATCCCGGTCGTCGCCTTTGACAACGATTTGAACGTTCCCGGCGTCACCATCATCGACCAAGACGACTACAGCCTCGCCTGGAAAACGTTAAAAACACTCGCCGAAGATTTAAATGGAGAGGGCAACATCGTCACGATTTGGGTCGGCGGTTTTACTCCAATGGAGCGGCGCCACGTCATTTATGAGGCGTTCAAAAAACGCTATCCGAACATAAAAGAAGTCGCCAAGTTCGGTACGGCGAGCGCCAACACGGCTTTGGACACGCAAACGCAAATGGAGGCCATTTTGAAAAAATATCCGAACAAAGGCGACATTGACGCCGTCTTCGCAACTTGGGACGAGTTCGCCAAAGGAGCGACGCGCGCCATCGAGCAAGCCGGGCGTACGGAAATCAAAGTATACGGCATCGATTTGAGTGACGAAGACTTGCAAATGATCCAAAAACCGAACAGTCCGTGGGTGGCGACAACAGCGACGGATCCGGCGGAAGTCGGCCGCGTTCAGGTGCGGTTCGCCTATCAAAAAATCGCCGGCGAGAAAACGCCGAACATTTACTCGCTCGAGCCGCATTTAGTAAAACGGACCGACTTGCCCGATAAGCAAGTATCGATGAACGAGCTTTCGCAATACATCCCGGGCTGGGGGCAATCGAACGTCGCCATCTCGCCATGGATGAAAACGTTGGAAGCTCAGGTGAACAAAAAATGAACAGGCTGTCAATGCGAGGCATTGAAAAATCGTTTGGCGCGGTGCGCGTGCTTGACGGCGTGGACTTTTCCGTCCGTCCAGGCGAAGTCCACGCCCTTTTGGGCATGAACGGCGCCGGCAAAAGCACGCTCATGAACATTTTGGCCGGCGCCATTCCTCCCGACGCCGGCACGATCACGATCGATGGCGTCAACTGCACCTTTTCGTCGCCGCTTGACGCGAAACGAGCCGGCATCGGCTTCGTCGTCCAAGAGGTCGACACGGCGCTTTTCCCAGGATTGCCCGTTTACGAAAACTTGGCGGCTGATGAGCTCGCTGATGTGAAGAAACAGCCGATCCGCTCGCTGCGCCGGGAAAAAGAACGGGCCGCTGCTCTGCTTCGCCGCGTCGGCCTTGCCATTTCGCCGGCAAAGCTCGTGCGCGACTGCTCGCTCCATGAAAAACAGCTGATCGTGCTCGCCAAAGTGTTGTCATCGAATGCGCGCTACATCATTTTGGACGAACCGACCGCCGCCTTGAGCGAAGCCGAAACGAAGCGGCTGTTTGCCATCATCACGGAACTGAAACAGCAAGGCGTCGGCTTTATTTACATCTCTCATAAACTGAAAGAAGTGCAGGAAATCGCCGACCGGCTGACGATTTTGCGCGACGGCCGCGTCGTCTACCATGGTTCCGCCCGCGGTTTGCCGCTTGAAGACATCGTCCTTCATATGACCGGAACAAGGCGAGCCGCCGCCATGAAACAAACGCGCGCGCATGGAAGCGACATCGCCTTTGCCGTCCGTGGGATCACGATCGAAAAAACCGGCACGACGGTCGATCTTTACGCCCATCGCGGCGAAATCGTCGGCATCGCCGGCTTGGTTGGCGCAGGCAAAACGGAGCTCGCTGAAAGCCTCATCGCCCACCGGAACACATCCGGCGAGTGGGAAATTGATGGCAGACGCTATGTGTTCTCATCGCCTTATGAAGCCATCGACGCCGGCCTTTGCCTCATCCCGGAAGAACGGCGCAAACAAGGGCTGTTCTTGCCCGAGTCAGTGAAAACCAACATCACCGTCCGCCTCCTTTCCCGGCTGTCGCGCTGGCAATGGATCAGCCGGAGGAAGGAAACGGACGCCGCCGACGAACTTGTCCGCTCGCTCGGCATCCATCCGCCGTCGCCTTCGACCGCTGTCCGCCACTTAAGCGGCGGCAACCAGCAGAAAGTCGTCATCGGCAAATGGCTGAACACAAACGCGCGTGTTTTTCTATTCGACGAGCCTACGAAAGGAATCGATGTCCACGCCAAACAAGAGGTGTTTTCCATCATCCGTGCTCTCGCCGATGAAGGAAAAACAGTACTATATTTTTCGAGTGAATTTCATGAGCTTCTTGAGGTGTGCGACACCATCTACATCATGGCTGACGGCCGGCTGCTCACCCGCCTGCCGGCCGCAGAACTAACCTATGAACAGCTTGTGTACTATTGCAGCGGAGGTGAGATCGATGAGCCAGCCAGCCGTTTCCACAGCGCCGTCGAAAAAAGCGGCGCCGTTCATTCTTGAATTTTTGTATAAACATGGCACACTGCTTGCCATTTTGGCTGTAATCGCCTATTTTGGCCTGACACAAGACCGGTTTTTCACCTATGAAAACTTCAGCGACATTTTGCGTTCCATTTCCATCGTCACCTTGGTGGCCATTGGCATTACATTTTCGCTCATCGTCGACGGCTTCGATTTGTCGGTCGGTTCGACAGTGAGCTTGGCGACGATTGCCAGTGCGGCGGCGCTTGTCTTGCATCGCCAAGAAATTTTCGTCACCTTGCTCGTGCCGCTGTTGCTCGGCGTCGCCGTCGGGCTGCTTAATTCGTTGTTGATCGTCAAATTCAAACTGCCCGATTTGCTCGCCACGTTGGCGACGATGTACGCGATCAACGGCGTGCAGCTTACGTATACAAAAGGATTTTCGATTTATAACGACATGCCGCTGCCTGATGGCGGCACGGCGCCGGGCAAATTTATTCCTTCCTTTTTATTTATCGGCCAAGGGGAGCTGTTTGGCGTGCCGTTTTCGGTCTTGCTCATGCTCGTTGTCGTCATGGCCGCCCACTTGTTTTTAACATACACCAAACCTGGCCGTCTCTTTTATTTAACGGGTGAAAACCGGGAAGCGGCACGGCTCTCCGGCATCCCGGTCAACCGTTACCGGACGTATGCGTACGTCATCAGCGGCTTTTTCGCCGCCTTGGGGGGCATCGTGCTCGCCTCGCGCATCGGCACCGGGCAAGTGTCGGCCGGCGCTTCGTTTTTGATGGACGGCGTCGCCGCCGCCTACATCGGCTTTTCTGTCTTCGGCGCCGGCAAGCCGAACGTCATCGGCACCCTGTTCGGTTCGATTTTGATGGGGGTGTTGTTGAACGGCTTGACGATGATGAACGTCCCGTATTACGCCCAAGACATTATTAAAGGCGCCATTTTAGTCGGCGCCCTCGCGTTGTCGCATTGGCAAAAAAAATAATGTCCCGTTCCCTGCCCCCATGGATTCGCGTCATGGGGGCGGGCGCCATTTTGGGAGGCATACACACCCACCGATCAGCTGAAGCGCGATTGATAGCGCCGCTCCAACTCCAGCAGCTTTGCTTTTACATCGGTCCGGCTTCCGGCGTAGCCGACGAGGGCGCCGTTTTTGCCGACAATGCGATGGCACGGGACGATGATGGCGAGCTCATTCGCCCGGTTCGCCTGGCCGACGGCGCGGACCGCCTTCGGGCGGCCGATTTGCGCAGCGATGTCAGCGTATGTCGCCGTCTCGCCGTATGGGATGCGGCAAAGCGCCGCCCACACTTCTTCTTGGAAGGGCGTCCCTTTCCATTTCAGCGGCAAATCAAACGTCCGGCGGCGGCCGTGAAAGTACTCATCCAACTGTCGAAGCGCGCGTTCAAGCAACGGCGACCGGCTTTGGACAACCGGATGCCCGCCCGCAAACGCGCGCCATTCTTCCGGAAACAGTTCAACTTTCATGATCGCTTCGCCGTCGGAAGCGATGTATAGATCGCCAAGCAGCTCCGACCGGTATACGGCATATTCAATCGCCATCGTCGTCTTCCCTCTCTGTCCGCTCAATCGGCAGCGTAATATGGAACGTCGTGCCGACCCCGACTTCGCTTTCCACGTCAATTTTCCCTTGATGTTCTTCAATGATCTTATAGCTGACCATCAAGCCGAGTCCGGTGCCGCGCTCTTTCGTCGTATAAAACGGCTCGCCGAGTTTTTTGATTTTATCTTTCGGAATGCCGCAGCCTTGGTCAGTGATGGAAATGCGAACATTTTTGCCCATGCGGGCGATCCGCACCGTGATGTCCCCGCCTTTGGGCATCACTTCAATGGCGTTTTTCAAAATGTTGATAAACACCTGCTTCAGCTGATTCGGCTCGCAATACACCGGCGGCAGCCCGCGGTCGAAATCGGCAATGATTTGCACGTTATGCATCATCGCCTGGGCGCTGATCAAATCGATCGTATCCTGCATGATTTTGCAAATGTCGTTTTGCTTGTATTGCACCGCCTGCGGTTTGGCCAAAACGAGAAACTCGGTGATGATCGATTCGATCCGCTTCAATTCCGACATAATGACATTAAAATACATCGAATAATCGCCGTCAATGCTTCCTTGCAGCAGCTGGATGAACCCTTTTAACGCCGTCATCGGGTTGCGGATTTCGTGGGCGATGCCGGCAGCGAGCTCGCCGACGACATTGAGCGTATCCGATTTGCGCAGCTGCAGCTCCATCTCCTTCCGCTCGGTCACATCGCGAAACGTCATCATTCCAACGCCGGGAATGACTTCTTTTTTCAACGAAAACTCGATGATTCGCCCCTTTGTCTCATCGGAAAACTCGACTTCGCCGCTCGCCTCGCCAGCGCGCTGACACTCAGCCATCAGCTTGTTCAACTGGCGGCGCGCCCGGTCCGGAAGAAGTTCGCCGACCTTCCGGCCAAGAAGCGCCTCCTTTTCAGCAGAAAAAATGCCGCAGGCGATTGGATTGGCGTCAATGATGCGATGCTGCTCGTCCCAAAGCAAAATGCCGTCCATCGAGTGATCGAAAATGCTGCGGAATTTTTGTTCGCTTTCCCGCAGTTCGCGCTCGATTTTCCGCCGCTCGCTCACGTTGCGGAAAATTGTCAAATGGTAGCCGTCAATCGCCCCTTTTTTCATCGTAAACTCAAGCTGTTTCTGTTCGCCGTTTGGCATATGGAACGTCAGCTCATCGCGAATTTCCCCTTTTTGGCAGAACTCGCTGAAAATCCGCTTCACCTTTTCATCCCCATATTCCACAAAATCGAGCAAATTGCGGCGCACAAGCAAATTCAAAGGCAGCTCAAACGTCCGGCTCGCGGCCGGATTGGCGTTCAATATGTAGCCAAAATCATCCCAAATGAGAATCGCCTCATGCGCCTGCTCGAAAATGGCCCGAAACCGCTCTTCGCTTTTTTGTAGCTTGATTTCCATATTTTTTCTCTCGGTCACGTCGCGCATAATGGCCATGTAAAAGCCGCTGTAGACGTTCGACGTCGCCGTCAGTTCAAACATTTTCACCGTTCCGTCCGGGCGGACAAGCGACAACTCGCCTTTGGCCGTTCCCTTTTCTTTCACTTCCGCGAGCAGCCGTGCGAACTCATTGGCGCATTCGCGGGCGACGAACTGCTGAAACGACAAATTGAGCAGTTTTCCTTTTTCCAAGTTCAAGCTCATCGAAAACGCCGGATTGACATCGATAAACCGCCCAAATTCATCGAAAATGACGATGCCGTCGACGGCGCGGTTGAATACGTCGCGAAACAAAAACTCATGAATGATTCGTTCGCGCTCAAGCGCCTTATGAGCCGAAACGTCGCGCATCATCACGAGGTCAAATTCATGAAACACGTCTTTTTTTATCGAAAATTCGATATGCTTCACCTTGCCGTCCGGCAGCTTAATGAGCAGCTCGTCGCTGAACGAGCCGAACTTTTGCAGCATCGAGCGCTGAAACAGCAAAATATCGGGCGGCACGAGTTCGAGGAACGAAGAGAACGAACGGCCGATCAAGTCAAACTTATCCATCTCAAACAGCTTGCACGCCGCTTCGTTCACATCGACAAACTCGCCGTTTTTATTTAAAATGACAATGGCGTCGAGCGATCGCTCGAAAATGACGGAATAACTGTTGAGCCGCTCCTTTAGGCGACGATTTTCCTCTTCAAGCAGCCGCACATCCGGCGTCGCATTTTGTCCTTCCCGAGGAGAAAGGCTTTGGGCCATATCCATCTCTCCTTGTCTATTAAAACCATGTCAACTAAATATATATTCGATGTGGAAAAATTTACTCCTCCCTTGATTTACGAAGATTTTTTAAAATTCTTTTCCACAATGTTCGACAAGTTTTTCTGCTTTTTCATTTGGCTAAACTGCATGATAGTCAACTCTCCCCCCTCGCTTAAAGCCAAATGAAAGCTTCCAATTGCATCTATAAATTATAGACAAAGGAGTTTTGCTGCTATATTATAGACAAAGGGGTTTTGTTGCGATGAACATCGTCTGTGCGACATTGAACGCCAAATACATTCATATGAATTTAGCCATCCGCTATTTAAAAGCATACGCAATGCCGGAGTTTGACGTCAAGCTCGTTGAGTATACGATCAAAGACCCGGCGCTGAACATCGTCGCCGATTTGTACCAGCGCCGGCCGGATGTCATCGGCTTCAGCTGCTACATTTGGAACATTGAAGAAACGATCAAAGTCGTAAAAATGTTAAAAAAAGCGGCGCCGGACGTGACAATCGTCGTCGGCGGACCGGAAGTATCATACGACGTACGCGAGTGGATGGAGCGGGTGCCGGAATTGGATTTTATCGTCATCGGTGAAGGGGAAGAAACGTTTAAACAGCTGCTCTTTGCCTTAGAAGGCCGCAAAGAAGTGGCAGATGTCGCAGGGCTGGCGTTTCGTGACGGGGACCGCATCGTCATCAACCCACAGCGGAATAAAATCCGCTTGGCTGACATGCCGTCACCATTTCGCTTTCCAGAAGACATTCCCCATCTTCCAAACCGGATCGTTTATGTCGAGACGAGCCGCGGCTGCCCGTTCAGCTGCCAGTTTTGCCTGTCGTCCATTGAGGTTGGCGTCCGCTATTTTGACCGCGAAAAAATCAAAGACGACTTGCGCTATTTGATGCAGCACGGGGCGCGGACGATCAAGTTCGTCGACCGGACGTTCAACATCAGCCGCAGCTATGCAATGGACATGTTTCGCTTTTTAATTGATGAACATGTGCCCGGAACAGTATTTCAATTTGAAATTACCGCCGACATTATGCGCCCGGAGGTCATCGAGTTTTTAAACAAGGAGGCGCCGCCCGGGCTGTTCCGCTTTGAAATCGGCGTTCAATCAACGAACGATGAGGTGAACCGCCTGATCATGCGCAAGCAAAACTTCGCAAAACTTTCGCGGACGGTGACGATGATTAAAGAAGGCGGGAAAATTGCCCAGCACTTAGATTTGATCGCCGGTCTGCCCGAAGAAGACTACAACTCGTTCCGAAAGACGTTTAACGACGTGTTCGCCCTTCGCCCGGAAGAACTGCAGCTTGGCTTTTTGAAACTGCTGCGCGGCACTGGGTTGCGCCTGCGCGCCGAGGAGTACGGCTATGTGTATATGGACCATGCGCCATACGAAGTGCTCGCCAACAACGTCTTGTCGTTTGATGACGTCATCCGCATCAAGCAAGTGGAAGACGTGCTCGAAAAGTATTGGAACGCCCATCGAATGGACGAAACGATCGAATATTTAGTAACCGACGTCTTCCCGTCACCGTTTGACTTCTTCCAGCAGTTTGGCACGTATTGGGATGAACGCGGCTGGGCGCGCATCGGCCACCAGTTGGAAGACTTGTTCCGCCGCCTGCATGAATTTTTGCGCACAGCCGTCCCGGACGCGCTGCCGGTCGCCGAGTCGCTCATGAAATACGATTACTTGCGCAATCAAAAATATAAGCCGCGCAAACCGTGGTGGAATGAGAAAACGGACAAAACGGCGCGCACGGCCGTCTACCGTGCGCTGCTTGAGCGCCCCGAGGTGCTTGGGGAGGACTTTGCCGCCCTCGGGCTCGGGGAAAAGGAATTGTTTAAACATACGGTCGTGGAAATCGTGCCGGTTGATGTCGGCCGCTATATCGCCGCGAAGCAGCTCTCGTTTGCGCCAACCGTCATCGTCGCCTATTTTGATCCGTCCGGCACCGGCGCAACGCTGTTTTCCGCGCCGCTGTCCGCCTTGTCCGCTTCGGCATTCGCCTAACGGCCAAACGCCGGAGGCACGGCTTTTTTGTGCACCACGTGAAAAAGCAGGGAGCGTTATCCCTGCTTTTTTCGTTCCTTTTCATTTTCTTTCGCCCGTTTTTGTTCCTCCATGATCCAAAGCGGCTCGTGGGCAGCGAAATCGCCCCATTCAAACGCCGTTTCTTCATTCGTTCGAGCGGGCCGCTTCTTATGCTCTTTACCCATCCCCGCCTCCTTGCCGCCCTTTTTTCGAATTGCGGTTCGCGCCGCGGATCATGTCCTCCTCGCCGGCATATTGTGCCGCAAATTCGGTATCCGGCAAGCTTTCCGTTGGCGTTTTATTGTTGTTTTTCGCTGCGTCAAATTTCACTTTTCGCTTCATCATCGTTTTGTCTCCTCCTCATCAACCGTTTTCCGCTCATAAGCGACAAGCACAATTTCTTCCCCCGTCTCCTCGCGCAGCCGCTGTTCAAGCTGCTGCAGCTGGCGGAGCGTCCCGTCATGGAGACGGGCGACCGGGAACGCTACATTGTTCACCCGCATCCTCCTTCCCACATTTTTTCTTATCGTGTCTCGGCCGCACTGCCTTTATGCATCGCTAGAACGTTACGGCTTGAGCACGACTTTAATACAGCCGTCTTTCTTTTCGTCGAAAATTTCGTATGCGTATTGCGCCTCATCAAGCGGCAGGCGATGGGTAATGATATCGGTCGGGTCAAACCGGAACGCGCAAATATTCAGCCTGCCCGCCCGGGTAGCCGCCAAACGTCTCGGAATAGCCGAAATACCCCCCGATTCGCCGTTTGGGTTCGACGCATCGCATTGGCTTTCGAGCCCGTGCTGGCAATACCAGCATTGCCCGCAGGCGATCGTAAACGGCACGATGACCCGGTCGCCTTTTTTCACTTTCGTCACCGCCGGGCCGACTTCCTCGACAATGCCCATCGGTTCATGGCCGATAATGAAATCTTCCGGCATGTTCGGAATCATCCCATGCACTAAATGGAGATCGGAGCCGCAAATCGAGGTGCTGGTAATTTTGACAATAATGTCATCGTCTTTTAAAATTTTCGGATCAGGCATTTGTTTGACAGCTACATCTTTGATGCCTTGATACGTAACGGCTTTCATGCTACTCCTCCTTCATCGGTTTCTGGGCGAATGAGCCAAAAAGCAGCAGCGCCGCCAAGCAGCGCCATGACGCTAAGAAGCAACAGGAGCGGCTCCGTGCCATCCTTCGCGGCGGAAAATCGCCGCCACCACCGCAATAAAATCCCGAAACGGCAACGGCCGCTCCCGACGCGCCGGCACCTGGATGAACCAAACCATCATTGCTGCCGATAGCAGGCAAAAGACAGGGAACGAAAAAAATGGAAAAAACCAAATGATGCCAGCCAGCATCGCCCCGAGAATCGGGCTTAGCACTTTGCCGAACGTGTTCGCCGTTTCAACCGTCCCTAAACAGCGGCTTGCCTCCTCCTCATCCGGAAACAAATCCCCGACAAGCGGCAAAACGATCGGAAACGCCCCGGCCGCCCCGAGCCCTTGCAACATGCGCCCGGCGATCATCCAGCCGTACGGGTCGCTCACCCGCCAAGCAGCCCATCCCGCCAGCCCCCCTCCCACCGCCGCCAGCAACAGGCTTGGAACGATGACCATTTTTCTCCCGATGCGGTCGCTTATATATCCGGCCAGCGGAATGAACAAAATCGCCACAACGGAATACATCGTGATCAGCAGGCTCGACTGCAGCGGCGTGATGTCGAGATGCCGTTCCATCGCCGGCAGCACCGGGATGAGCATCGAATTGCCCAGCGTCATGACAAGCGGAATCGAGGCAAGCGCAGCGACCGCCCACCCCCGACCAGCCTGCCTCCCTGCCTGTTTTGACAGCTGCACCGTCCATTCCATCGCTTCGGTCCCTTTCTTATGAAGTCGATATTTCCACTTATATGATGTGCGTTTTTTTCATGGATATGCCGCGCGAAAAAAAGCTGCCACCAAAGGAGGACAACCCTCCGTTTGGCGAACATCCCCTTCTTGTCATGACCGGAAAACCGTTGTACAAAACGTCCGTTATTTTCCGCCCGTGAACGAAATTCCTTTGATGAAGTAGCGGTTGAAAAAGGCGTAAATGACCAACACCGGCAGCGTAAACACCATGGATGCCGCCATAATGTAGTTCCAATAGCTGATGTACTGTCCTTTGAAGCTATTGAGGCCAAGCGGCAACGTAAACAGCTGTGGATCGGACAAAATAATGAGTGGGCGCATGAAATCGTTCCACGAACCCATGAAAAATTCCTCCTGTAATTCCCAACCATATCTCTTTGTTCGGTCGTCCATACTAATCATACCTCATCAAAAAACCATCAAGGAGGAATTTCATATGGCTCGTTCAAGCAACAAACTGCTTGTGCCAGGCATTGAACAAGCGTTGGAACAAATCAAATACGAAATCGCCCAAGAGTTTGGCGTGCAACTTGGGGCTGGCACGGTTTCGCGCGCCAACGGCTCCGTCGGCGGGGAAATTACAAAACGGCTCGTCGCCCAGGCGCAAAGCGAACTGGCCGGCCGGAGAACAGAATAAAGCCGAGCGCCATCACTCGGCTTTTTTTGTTTTGGAATTCATTGCTTCCGAAGGACGGCCGGGATGGGCCGGATGGCGCCGCTCTTTTTGGTCGTTGCCATCCGGCCGGCCGCCTGCCGCTTTTTTCTCTACATAATGACCGCCCGGCCGCGATGGTCTGGCGTTTCCATGTTTTTTCCCTTTCGGAGACATTTCCTTGTTTGACGGAGAGCTTTCCTTATTTAAACTGGAGTTTTTCCGCTCGTGCGGCGGTTGTTTGTCGTTTTTCTGCTGCTTAGGTTTTGATCCGCCATGCTTCTGCTTCGTTTGCGGCGGTTTCGGCGCTTTTTGCCCTTCTTTCAACGGCGCTGCGTTGTTCCCTTTCCGTTTCCCTTCCTTCGGCTTGGCTGGCGACGGTGAAACGGGTTTGACCTTTTTTTCAATTTGCAATAGTTTTCCGGTTGTCATCCCCCGTTTGACAGCTTGGTTGCGCACGGCCATCGTACTATTGGCCGTGGTAATGACAATCCGGTCATCCGCCACTGACCGCTCGATATCGGCGAGCGCGGCAGACAGCTTCCGCGCCGAAGAGGCGTCGCGCTCCCTCTCCACCGTCGTAATCAGCACTTCCCCGCCTTTCTTTAAATACCCCTTTTGTTCGCTTAGCGCAATGATTTGTTTCGCTACCGAAGAAAACGGTTGACGTTTCCAGGAAGGAAGCGCCGTCAGCACCTTCTTTCCTTCCTCATTGTAAGCCTTCAGTGTCAACACGCGCAGCTCCGCATCGACTCCCGCTTCCATGCTCGGGTTGATGTCGATCGACATATAGGCATACACCGCATCAGACGGCCATTGAATCCAAGTGGTGACAAGCAGCACAGCAGCGGCCAAGGCGCTCACGAGCGCGTAACGAAACGAACGACGATGAAATGGAAGCAGCTTTTTCACTGCGCTTGCCTCAATCTCTTCGCCGACCTCACACTCCTTTTCCTTTTTCACCCGAAGAAATTCTCCTTCCGGCGTCAGCACGGTGACGAATTCCCCGTCCAATTCCAGCACAATTCCCTTTTTCACGATGAAAGCACCCCTTTTATATAGTCCTTTAGGTAAATGTAATCGCCTGCCAAAATAACCGCGACCGCAATAATGTATTTTCTATTTCTCTCAATCGTCTTGCGGCTGACCGACGCCATCGTTTCCAACTGTTTGATTGGCAGTTGCTTTTTTCGAAACAACAGGGCGAGCCATTCCTCGTTCGCCACAAGCAACTCGGCGACGCGAATGGCATTGAGGCGGGCGTCTTTATGTTTTGGCGATTGTTCGACTAAATCGTGAAAATGAATGCCGAATTGTTTCAGCACTTGCTGGTAATGAAGAATTTCTTCCCGACGCTGTTCTTGTTCGATTTGCCTGTAAAACTCATCGACGGAAAGCTTGGCGTCCAAGTATGTTTGCGCCACCTGCTCACTGTTTTCTCCGTTCTCCACATGCCATACGGCATCGCGCATTCTCGCCTCTTTCCGAATATAGTCAATGAGACGCCGTTTGATGAGCAGTTCAGCAAATGAGAGGAAGGAACCGCCCTTATGCGGCGCATACTTTTCAATCGCTTCATTGAAGGCGATCAGCCCGATGCTCGCCTCATCATCCTCTTCGCGAATGAACCGCTTGCACACGCTCGACGCCGTTTTGGCGATAAACGGTTTGTATTGCTCGATCAGCTCATTGCGCAACGCTTCATTTCCTCGCTGAATTTCCACAACCGTCCGTTCAAGCGTTCTCTCTCTTCTTTTCAATAATGTCCCAAACACCCTTTTCACCCCGCTTATACAAAGCCGGAATGACGCTCATTCTTTATATTATTCGCACATCGCAACCCAAATATGGCCGTCGCTCAAAGGGGATTTTTTCAAGTTGCGCAAGTGAACACAAGTCCCCAAAAGGGCTCAACGCTGCCTGCGCCAAGCAAACGCCCTCCATCAACAAAAATCATGCATTTCTGTGCTTGACGGTTTCAAAACATCTCACGCTTTCTTCTGTAAGGGAAAATCAGTAAATCAACATTTTCCATACATGGTGACGCGAGAAAAAGCCTCACTTGTCAAGTACACTTTGTGGAGATGAACCCTTCTAAATGAAAAAAGAGTGAAACGCGGTGTTGCCGAAAAATTTGACATAACGGGAAAAGGGGCTGTTTCCCCATTTGGGTCAGCCCCTTTTTCATTGTTTGGCCGTTCATCCGGCCTTTTCTTCCGTCCGTGCCATTTCATTCAGCTCACTATGCTTGCGGCCGTAGATAAAGTAAATCACTAAACCGATCAGCAACCACGAGACAAAACCGATCCATGTCATCGCCGGAAGCTGAAGAACAAGGTAGCCGCAGAACAACACGGCCAAAATCGGGATGACCGGAACGAACGGGACGCGGAATGCCCGCTTTAAGTCCGGCTGCGTTTTACGCAACACCAACACGCCGATCGAGACGGTGATAAAGGCAAAGAGCGTGCCGATGTTCGTCAGTTCCGCCAATTTGTTGAGCGGAATAATGCCGGCGAATACCGCTACAGCCGCTCCCGTCAGCCACGTATTGACATACGGCACTTGGCGCGTCGGGCTGATGCGGGCAAACACTTTCGGCAACAGGCCGTCGCGGCTGATGGCGTAAAAGAGACGCGTCTGCCCATACATCATCACAAGGAGCACGGTCGTAATGCCGGCGATCGCCCCGAGCGAAATAAAACCGGCGACCCAGTCTTGATGGATATAGTTTAACGCAAACGCCACTGGGTTTTTCACGTTGAGCTGCTCGTACGGAACGATGCCTGTCAATACGAGCGAAACCGCAATATACAACAATGTGCACACAAGCAACGAGACGATAATGCCAATTGGCATATCGCGCTGCGGATTGCGCACTTCTTCCGCCGCCGTCGACACCGCATCAAAGCCGATGTAAGCGAAAAACACCGTCGCCGCGCCGGTCGCTACGCCAGAGAAGCCATACGGCATAAACGGCGTCCAGTTTTCCGGCTTGACGTACCAAACACCGACCGCCAAAAAGAGCAGCACGACCGCCACTTTAATGGCAACGATCACCGCGTTAAAACGCGCCGATTTTTTGGCGCCTAAGTTCAACAAAAACGTAATGAACAGAATAATTAAAATCGCTGGCAAATCGATGAACGTCCCTTTCCCCGGATCATACGCGCTCGTGAGCGCCTTCGGCAGCTCGATGCCAAAACCGGCAAGCAACCCTTGGAAATAACCGGACCAACCGACAGCGACCGCCGACGAAGCAATTCCATATTCCAAAATCAAATCCCAGCCTAAAATCCAAGCGAATAATTCACCGAATGTCGCATAGCTATATGTGTATGCGCTCCCTGACACCGGCACCGTCGAGGCGAACTCGGCGTAGCAAAGCGCCGCAAACACGCACGCCAACCCAGACAAAACGAACGAAAGAACGAGAGCCGGACCAGCATGTTCCGCCGCCGCCACCCCGGTCAGGACGAAAATGCCTGTCCCGATAATGGCACCGATGCCGAGCATTGTCAAGTCGAATGCACCTAACTCTTTTCGCAGCGAAGCTCCTTTCGTCCCCGACTCCTTAAGCAACGATTGAATCGGTTTTTTACGAAACAAATTCATAGATGTCTCCCCTTGTCGTTTTTTGTAGAAAATTGTTGAATTTTATTGTCGAATACAGTTGACATTCTACATGATCCTCGTTTTTGTGTAAAGTGTGAAAATAAGAAAAACAGCAAAAAATTTTCTCCATTTTGTGCGGCAAAGTAAAAAAAGTTTTTAAAAATAATAAAAAACATTAATTTACAAATTTTTCAGATAAATGTATAATGAATGTGTGACAAATTTGTGTCAGAAAGGGGGGGCACATCCACCGTTTGCGGCAGAACAGTTCATAGTCCTTTTTGAAAACGCTTTAATACAGACGAGGAGGGATTACAATGGCAGTGAAAAAACAATCAAGGGTCGACCAAGGCGGCATCAACTATGATGCCATCGCTCAATCCGCTTCGTTCCGCGGGCTCATTCAGGCGAAGAAGCGCTTCATCATCCCAGCCACCGTCTTTTTCTTCGTCTTTTACTTCGCCCTTCCGGTGTTGACGTCGTATTCGAAAGCGCTCAACGCACAAGCGATTGGGCCGGTCAGCTGGGCGTGGCTGTTTGCCTTTGCGCAGTTTATTATGACATGGGCCTTATGCATCCTTTATTCGAAACGCGCAGCACAATTTGATGCCATCGTCGAGCAAGTGAAGCAAGAAACAGCGGAAGGAGGAAACACGTAATGAACGGGCTCGCCTTTTTCCTCTTCCTCATTATCGTCGCCTTGACGCTTGTCATTACGTACTACGCCTCGAAACGGACGAAAACGACAAGTGAATTTTACACCGCGGACAGCAGCCTCACCGGCTGGCAAAACGGGCTCGCCATCGCAGGCGATTATATGTCCGCCGCATCCTTCTTAGGAATCGCTGGCATGATCGCACTGACGGGATTTGACGGCTTCTTTTATAGCATCGGCTTCCTTGTCGCTTATCTTGTCGTCTTGTATATCGTCGCCGAACCGCTTCGCAACCTCGGCAAATACACGATGGCCGATATGATCGCCGCCCGTTTTGACGATAAGAAAGTGCGCGGCGTCGCGGCGTTAAATACGATCGCCATCTCGATTTTCTATATGATCGCCCAGCTTGTCGGCGCCGGCGGCCTCATTAAGCTTCTGTTGGGTCTAGACTACATTTATTCCGTCTTGATCGTCGGCATTTTGATGACGGTGTACGTCGTCTTCGGGGGCATGACAGCAACGAGTTGGGTGCAAATCGTCAAAGCCGTCTTGCTGATGGTCGGTACGTTTATCATTTCCATCATCGTCTTTGCCAAATTCGATTTCAGCATCACCAAAATGTTCTACGAAATGAAAACAGCGACGCCGCTTGGCGAAGCGTTTTTAAACCCAGGCAACAAGTTTAAGGATCCACTCGATACGATTTCACTCAACTTGGCGCTCGTGTTGGGGACGGCCGGGCTGCCGCACATTTTGATCCGCTTCTTTACGGTCAAAGACGCCCCGACTGCGCGCAAATCGGTCGTGTATGCGACATGGATCATTGGGCTTTTCTACGTCATGACGATCTTTTTAGGCTTTGGCGCCGCCGCGTTTGTCGGCTATGACAAAATCGTCGCCGCCAACCCGGCCGGCAATATGGCCGCCCCGCTGTTGGCGGAAGCGCTTGGCGGAGATTTCTTGTTCGCTTTCGTCTCTGCCGTCGCCTTTGCGACGATTTTGGCCGTTGTCGCCGGACTTGTGTTGTCAGCCGCCTCGGCGTTTGCCCATGACTTTTACAGCCATATTTTGCGGCGCGGCCAGGCGACGGAAAAAGAACAAATGCTCGCCGCCCGCTGGGCATCCGTCGGCGTCTCGGTGTTGTCGATTTTGTTAGCGCTGTTTGCACAAAAAATGAACGTCGCGTTCCTCGTATCGCTCGCATTTGCGGTCGCCGCCAGCGCCAACTTGCCGACGATCGTATTCACCATTTTCTGGCGCCGCTTTAACACGACTGGAGCGATTACGGGGATGCTTGTCGGCCTGATCAGCGCCTTGGTGCTCGTCTTCTTCAGCCCGAACGTCTGGTCGCCGCAGCCGGGCGCCGCCATTTTCGTCGGCGAACCGCTCTTTAAGCTCGCCAACCCGGGCATCATCTCGATTCCGCTCGGCTTTATCGGTGCGATCGTTGGCACGCTCGTCTCGTCGAAAAAATCGGATGAAAAGAAATATACGGAAATTGTCGTCAAGGCAAATACTGGGATAGGACGCGTGTAACACAACAAAGAAGGGGCTGGCCCAAAACGTGCTTGCTGTAAATTAGCACATTATTTCAGAATCCCTTTTTCAAATTATTTCAGGCGGATTCGGAAATAATGTGCAAAATTTTTGCGGATTGTTCCGGATTTTGCACATTCTT
>NZ_PIJG01000004.1:0-102375 GCF_002809955.1 Geobacillus sp. Manikaran-105 | reverse complement strand
GACACGCCTCAAAGAATAAGGATTGCTTGAAGCAGTCAAACTTCTTTGGAAGCCCCCACTTCAAATTTTCGCTAGAAAATTAAGTGGGGGTAGTTCACACCGCCACGCTCATGATTGTATCACATCTTGTCCTTAAAGTTCGGCCACGCTGCAATATTTTTTTGCGCTATACATTCCCATTATTTTGTCGTTGCAGGATATCTCCCATCACCAATAGAATGGTATTTGTCGAAGGGCATGCGGCGGTGCCGGAAAAGGCGGAAGAAATCAAAGCGAACGCCATCGCCCGGGCGAAAGACTTGGCGCACACGTTTTAACGGGAGAACGGGTATTGCGCGGAAAATGGCCGCAAACTTGGCTCGGGAGCCTCTTCATTCGGAGAGGCTCCTTTTTTATTGGACAACCAAACCGCCGTGACGTTCATATACGCTGGTGGGGAGCCGTATGGTATAATAAACCATATAGAATGAAGAGTGGGGGTTCCTCGTTGGTGAAGGAATACGAACGATATCGCCTGGTGCGTCTGCACAGCGCGGCGGCAGCGTTGGCGGCCATGCTGTTTGGCTTGCTTTTGTTCGTTGCAGGGCGGCTCCCTTTTTCGCCTAGTTTCTATCATTCTATTCATCTTGCTTTAGGGCTTGCCGCCGTTGTCGTCTGTTGGCTTGTCGCCGTGCAAGGGTGGGCCGTGTTTCCTCACACGCTGTCGATGGAACGGCTTGTGATGGGGGCGCTGTTTTTCTCCTCAGGGACGCTGTTTTCGTTTCATTTTCTCCTTTCATTCTCAGACGTCGGTGAGGCGTCGTTGTTTTCGCTTGCCGCTCGCTTTACGCTCGCTTGGGGGCTGCTCTTTTTATTTTCGCGTCCGGACGAGGTGATGGAGCGTCGCAGCGGCCAGCGTTGGCAGGCGTTTTTAGCCGCCTTTGCTTATACAGTGGCGGTTGGGCTATTCATTCATGTTACGGCGCCGCTTTGGCTGGAAGATCGGACGAGCCGCTGGCCGCTTTGGTGGCAGGCGGGAGAAGGGGCGGTCGGTTTGCTTGATGCGGCCGCGGCTGCGCTTGTATGGCGTCGCTATCGGCAGGGCGGCTCTCCTGCACTCTTGTACTGGCTGATGGCGTTGCTGCTGTTTGCCTTTGGCCAAGTGCTGCTTCTGCTCGGCAACGGGCATGTGCTATGGGGGCAGCTGTACGAAGTGGCCGGATTTTTGTATGTCGTGCGCGCGATGTATGTGGAAACGATCGAAAAACCATATGTGGAGCTGAAACAGCACAAACAGCAGCTGGAAATGATGGCGAACGCCCTTGGCGAGGGATTGATGATGTTAGACCGGGATGGACAAATCGTTTGGATGAACCCGGAAGCCGGTCGGCTGATCGGTGTCGTCCCTGAGGAAGCGAAAGGAAAGCCGTTATTTTCCTTTGTCTCGCTCGCCGGGCCGGATGGGTCCGCGTGGGACTGGAAGCGGCTGCGCCGTGTTGTCAAACAGCTGAAAAGCGGCGAGGTGATTCGCGTCGAGGAGGAGCCGTTTCGCCGCCATGACGGCGTGTGCCTGCCGGTCGGCTACACGCTGGCGCCGGTGATGGAAAACGGTGCGCTGACAGGGCTTGTCGCCGTTTTGCGCGACATGACGGAGAAAAAAGAAAAAGAGCGGCTCGAGCGCGAGAGGGAACAGCTCGACTTTGAACTGTCGCTTGCCGCGAATATGCAACGGGCGCTTTTGCAGACATCGTCGAAGGCGGATTTGCCTTCGTACGTCGACATCAGCGTCCTCAGCGTCCCTGCCCGAGTGTTGAGCGGCGATTTTTATCACTTTGCTGTCCATCAAACATCGGTGTCCGTCGGCATTGCCGATGTATCGGGAAAAGGCATTCCAGCGGCAATGCTCATGACGCTGATGAAATTTATTCTGGACCGGACCGTTCATTACGGAACGCAGCCGCACGTGTATCTTGACCTGCTGAACCGATTCGCCTACGACTACACCGAGCCGTCGATGTTTGTCACGATGTTTGTCGGCAATTACAACGAAAAGACGCATACGTTCTCGTACGCGTGCGCTGGGCACGAACCGGCGCTTTGGTACCGGGCGAAAACGAAACAATGCGTGCCGCTTCACGCGAAAGGGTGCGCGCTCGGGTTGTTTCCGCAATTTTCGTTTGAGACGAAGTCGGTAGTGCTCGAGCCGGGTGATTTTGTGCTGCTGTACACCGATGGGGTGACCGAAAAACGCGGCGAAGAGGCGGACGATGATTTTTCCGTCCTCGCCTCGATGGTTGCCCGCGTCAATTTGGACCAGCCGGCAGCGCAAATCGTCCGCGATTTGTACGAGCATATCAAGGCGTACCACCAATACGAACAAAAAGACGACCAGACGTTGTTGTTGCTCCGCCGCCGCTGATGCCGCCCTAGCCGGCCGGCGGCGGCGTTTTTGGCTGTTACGACGGGTAGGCAGCGGCCAGCTGCCGTTTCAGCTTTTCGATCGCCCGCTTTTGAATGCGGCTGATCGTCATTTGCGAGACGCCAAGCCGTTCAGCGAGCGACCGTTGCGTCTCGCCGCGGCGGAAGACGGCGTCGATGACGATTTGTTCTTGCTCGCTCAGTTTGCCGATCGCCTGCTCTAAATCCATTCGCTCGATCAGCGACTCGATTTCGTTCGCTTCATCCGCGACGAATTCACCGATCGTCGTCGCATCCTTTTCCCCGTCTTGCACCGGGGCGTCGAGCGAAATCGCCTGGTAATGGTCGCGGCCGGCTAAAATCTCGATCGTCTCTTCCACCGATAAGCCTAAATGGGCGGCAATTTCATCTATGTTCGGCGACCGCTCGAGCTTGACGGTCAGTTCGTCGATGGCTTGCTGCACTTTGCTTCCTTTCTCTTTCACCCAGCGCGGCACTTGGATATACCACGCTTTGTCGCGCAAATAGTTTTTCATATAGCCGATCAAGCTTTTCATCGCATACGATTCAAAGTTTGTTCCTTGGTTCGGGTCGTAATGGTCAAGAAGGCGCAAAAACGACAGCCGGCCGACTTGAAACAAGTCTTCGTAAAAATCAGGGCGGCTGCGCGCCATTTTTTTCGCTGCGGCCGCAATGAGCGGCTCAAAACGCACGAGCAACGCTGTCGCCGCTTCTTCCGTCTTCGTTTGTTGATAGGCGGAAATAAGGGCGTCAAGCTTGCTCTTGGACAGAGGAGGGGGATATACAGTCATGGGCATGCTCTCCTTCGCCGTGAAGGCGGAATTTCGTCAGGCGGACTTCCGTTCCGCCTTTGGTCGTGACGCGGACGTCATCCATGAGCGCTTCCATTAAAAAGAGGCCGAGGCCGCCGACTTTCACATCTTGGAGTGGCTTGCCGGACAGCGACGCCGCCTGTTTGATCGCCCGTTTGTAGTCAAACCCTTTTCCCTCATCTTTAATGACGATGGAAAGCGCATCGGCGCTCATCTCAAAACGGAGGTGAATATCGCCGCTTCTTCCGTTGTAGGCGTGAAGCACGACGTTGTTGCACGCTTCGGAGACGGCGACTTTCATATCTTCGATTTCTTCATAGGAAAATCCCATTTTGGCAGCCAGCCCGTATAACGTCAAACGCACGATGTCAAGAAACTGTGCATCGGCTGGAATCGACAGCTGTACGATCGTTTCGTGCTCTTTCATGATTGGCCTCCGATCCTTTCTGACGCATCGTTCATTTCGGAAAAAAAGTAGGATACTCCAGTTAAATCGAACAGACGCCGCACTTTCGGCGGCACGTTTTCAATGGCAAACGGCGCCCCGAGTTGATGCCGCGTTTTTAACAGCGCTACAAACATGCCGATCCCGGTGCTGTCAATATACGTTAAATCTTCGAGACGAAGAACGAGCGGTTTGGACGCATCGCCGGCGAGCGGTTTGACGGTGCGTTGAAATTGCTCGGCTGCCGCCAGGTCCAGTTCGCCTTTTATGTATACAACGTGCCGATCCGGCTGTTCGTCATGAACAAGACGGAATTGTTTCTGATCCATTTCTTTCACCCCACTGTGCGTTTGATGGATATCCCGGTGTTGCGTTGGCGCCGACGGCTTAGCTTGTCCGGCCTTTGGCGTTTACGCTTTCTATACCCATATTTTATACTTGTTGAAACAGGGAATGTCGAATGAAAAGGGGACATGATGATGGAAAGATGGAAACAATGGGCGAAGAGAATAAAAAAGGAGATTTTTGTCCTCTATTCCGCCTGCCGCGACCGGCGTGTTCCGGTTTGGCTGCGGCAGGGGATTGGCGCATTTCCTGTTGGGGAAACAGGTTTCGCTATGGTTGCCTCAATCTGAACATTCACTTCGCTTTGACGCTGGTGTCTTTTGGGCTACAATGATAAAAGGGAAAAAGCCGATGGCAAAGGAGTTGCTCGCAATGCCGATTCTCAAAAACGACTGGGCTCCGCTGCTTGAAGAGGAGTTTCAAAAGCCGTACTACTTAAAGCTGCGCGAGTTTTTAAAAGAGGAGTACCGGACGCGGACGATCTATCCCGATATGCACGATATTTTCAACGCCCTTCATTATACACCGTATGCAAACGTCAAAGTCGTGCTGCTCGGGCAAGATCCGTACCACGGCCCGGGGCAGGCGCACGGGCTTAGTTTTTCCGTCAAGCCGGGCGTGCCGGTGCCGCCGTCCTTAGCGAACATTTTTAAAGAGCTGCATGACGACCTCGGCTGCTACATACCGGATAACGGCTATCTCGTGAAATGGGCCGAGCAAGGGGTGCTGTTGTTAAACACCGTGCTGACCGTCCGCCGCGGCCAGGCGAACTCCCATCGCGGCAAAGGGTGGGAATATTTCACCGACCGCGTCATTGAGCTCGTCAACGAAAAAGACGATCCGGTCGTCTTTTTGCTTTGGGGCCGGAACGCGCAAGAGAAAAAAGAACGGATTACGAATCCGCGCCATCTGATTATTGAAGCGCCGCACCCGAGCCCGTTTTCCGCCGCGCGCGGCTTTTTCGGCCATCGCCCGTTTTCGCGGACGAACGCGTTTTTAACCAAGCACGGACGCGAACCGATCGATTGGCAAATCGAGAACATCGGCGCCCGCGCTGAATGAAGAAAGGGGGAAGACATCATGACGATCTCTTTGGCGGCGGTTGTCGCCAAAATGGAAGACGAATTGCGCAAGGCAAAGGCGGCCCATGACCCGCAGCGGATGCGTGAACATGTCGCTGCCATTCGCGTTTTATGCGATTTGATGCTGGAAACGACAGGCCAGCCGCAGCCGTCCGTTCCGTCTGTCTCGACAGAGTCGCTTGCCGTCGGCGGGCCGATTTCGGTTGCTGGCGGGCTTTCGCTTGGAGCCGTTTCTGTCGGAGGACGTTCTCCCGACATTGACGATGAGGCGAACGGGGAGTCGTTGTTGGATTTTTGAGGGGGCAACGAAACACCGTGGAAAACGGTCTTCTCCACGGGGAATGTTGATCAACAGAACTCCGTTGAATCGCTTGCCTTTGTTTGCGCCAAAAAACAAGAAGCGGTTCACCGGCTTGGATGCGGGTCTTGCCGGTGGCGCCCCCGATGATCGGCTCTGTTGAGTGAAGCGGCTGACACCTATTCGTCATTTGTTATCGAGGAACATTTCCATTATATTAATGTAATGAGGGAAAACAATCTTTCATTAGAAAGGCGGAACAGCTATGAAAACATTCGTCCTTCTCGGCGCGCTCAATGCGTTTTTAGCCGTCGCATTGGGAGCGTTTGGCGCGCACGGGCTGGAAGGGAAGATTCCGGATCGTTATTTGGAGATTTGGAAAACGGCGGTCCAATATCAGATGTTCCACGCATTAGGGCTGCTTGTTGTCGGATTGCTCGCTGGCAAGGCGCCAAATGTCGGGCTGATCGGTGCGGCGGGCTGGGTGATGTTCGCCGGCATCGTGTTGTTTTCCGGGAGCTTGTACGTATTAAGTGTAACGCAGATTAAGCCGCTTGGCGCGATCACTCCGTTTGGCGGCGTCGCTTTTTTGGTCGCCTGGGTGATGATCGGCTATGCGGCGTTGAAATGGCTGTAAGCGAAGCGCGGGCAAGGTGTACCCCGAACAGGAAATCACGCGCCGTCCCAATCATAGAAGGCACCTTTTTTGTTTCGTTTGCCACCATGATAGACAACTGGGCGTCAGCAACTTGTGATGGACGTCGCATCGGATGAAAAAAAGCAGGCTACCCCGGGGCAGCCTGCTCATCGAACATCGGTTTTGCGCTTGCACTCAGCGCGGCGAATAGGAGGCGAGCGGCGTGGCGGAGGCACCGGCAAACGGATATTCGTAGGCGATTTCTCCTTCAAACGTGACGTAATCGAGGTAAATCATCGGGATCAAATAGCGTGTGCCTGTTTGTGGGTCGCTTAAAATGACATGGTCACGTCCAGCCGCTTCAATGACGCCGCGAAACACCTTGGCATTCCACTCACGGTTGTTTTCAAACGTCGCATAGATAGTGGCGACTTTTCCTTTGTTTAACCGTAAAATGTTTTCAATGTACGATTCTTCAATCGGCAGCATCCCTGGAATCGATGGGCCGGTGGTGGTCGGCATCGGTGTCGGGGCCGTAAACGTCGGCGCCTGCAAACCGAACGTCGGAGCGGCGGCTGTCGCCGGTGTCATCGTTGGAGCGGCAGCCGCTTGCGGATAGTAATAATACGGGTACGCCGCCGGATAGTACGGCTGCGGATACGGATAGCCGTATGGATAGGATGCATACGGTTGTTGCCGTTCTTGACCGAACGGCGAATAATAAAATGATTGTTGCTCCTCATCAAGTGGATAAAATTGATTTTCTGGATTGTTCGGCATAAAGAACCCTCCTCAATATTAAGAATAGACACGTGGGCAGTCGGATGGAGTCGGTGCAAAAAAGCAATGCGATTTGTAGCGGCCGACGTTCCACTGGCCAAACCATTGCGGTGGGCACGGTTGACCTTCAGGTGGTTTAAAAAACCAAAGGGCGTTTGTCGCTGGGTGGTAGCGCCAACCGCGGAGCACTTGGCGGGCTAGGCCTATATCCACTTCGCGCGCCCGTTGGTAAAAGTACCCTTTTTGCACCGCCTCAAAGCCTCCCGGGCTTTGAAACACCATTTGCCGGATAGAGCGGATGCCGCGGAAGTCAAGGCAGTCGGCGATGACGCGGTTGACGCCGACGTTGCCGACCATGAGCATCCCAAGCCGCCCGTCTCCTTCCGCTTCGGCTCGCATGAGCCGAGCCAACAACTTCACTTCCTCTTCTGTGTGGGCTACAATGGAGGGAGCGATCTGACCCATATCGTCACCTCAGTCGTTGTGAATTTCGACAGTAATAGGCTATTGATGGAACAGGAAAATGGTGACAGACAGACAGGCGATTTCTCGGAGGAATTTCTGATTTATATGTATGGGGCAGTTGGGCTGGATATGACAGAAACAGGGGAGGTTGACCAAAAAGGGAAACCCGTTGCGCAAGAAAGACTCGTAACATGATGTGCAAAGGGATGACGGCGGAAGAAATCGCTCGTTTGGCTGACCTTTCAGGGGGAGGAGCTCGCCGGTTGCTTGAAGAACAGGAAAATAAGCGAAGGGGCCCTGCCGCGTTTGGGCCCCTCTTTTTTATACATGGAAGAACGAAGGAACTTTTTCCACCGACAAGCGAGTGCCGACAAAAAATGAACCAAACTCGCCAAAGCGGGCGCTCACTTCATCAAAGCGCATTTCATAGACGAGCTTTTTGAACTGGAGTGCATCATCTGAAAACAAGGTGACGCCCCATTCAAAATCATCCAAGCCGACGGAGCCGGTGATGATTTGCGTCACTTTGCCGGCGTATTTTCGGCCGGTCATGCCGTGGGCGCGCATGAGTTCGCGCCGCTGTTCCATCGACAACATGTACCAGTTGTCGTTGCCTTGGCGCCGCTTGTCCATCGGATAGAAGCAAATGTAGTTCGTTTTCGGCAAAATCGGATACAAACGGCGGCGCACCTCTGGAATTTGGTACGGATCTTCGCTGCCGGACGCCAAGTAGTTGCTCAACTCCACGACTGAAACGTACGAATACGCAGGTAATAAATAGTCGGCGAGTTTCGTTTTGTTAAGCGCTGTTTCGATTTCATGCAGCTCATCCAGCGTCGGCCGCAAAATCATGAACAAAATATCGGCTTTTTGCCCGACGATCGTGTAGACGGCATGGCTTCCTTGCTTCTCGCTTTCCGTCGTCTCCCATTGGTCGACAAGCGCTAAAAACTCACTGATCGCTGCCTCGCGCTCTTCGTTTGAAAGTGTTTTCCACGCGCTCCAGTCGATCGTGCGGAAATCATGCAAACAATACCAACCGTCCAACGTTTGGGCCGCTTCGCTCATCATCGTCACTCCTTTATTCAATCAATTGTACAGTACCACTATATCATAGTTTGGCCAAAAAAGCGGGTGTCCGTGCATAAAGCAAAAGATACTGAATTGTTCCAAAAGGTGAATTATTGATTGGAAGGGCTTACGATCGTTGCGTTTTCGTATCGAAGCGGTATGCTTAATGTAGAGAAAGGCTGATGCCTGGAGACAGGCGGGCCAACCGTGAAGGAGGCATGAATCGTGACAACCGATTTATTTACGGCATTAAAAGCGAAAGTAACCGATACGGGTCGAAAAATCGTGTTTCCCGAGGGAACCGATGACCGCATCTTAACGGCGGCGAGCCGTTTGGCGACGGAGCAAGTGCTTCAGCCGATCGTCCTTGGCGATGAGCAAGCTGTGCGGGTGAAAGCAGCGGCGCTTGGCTTGCCGCTTGAAGGGGTGGAGATTGTCAACCCGCGCCGCTACGGCGGGTTTGATGAGCTAGTTTCGGCGTTTGTGGAGCGGCGCAAAGGGAAAGTGACAGAAGAAACGGCGCGCGAGTTGCTTTTCGATGAAAACTATTTCGGTACGATGCTCGTTTATACGGGAGCGGCCGACGGCCTCGTCAGCGGGGCGGCACATTCGACGGCGGATACGGTCCGACCAGCCTTGCAAATCATTAAAACGAAGCCAGGCGTTGGCAAAACGTCCGGCGTGTTCATCATGGTGCGCGGCGACGAAAAATATGTGTTTGCCGATTGCGCCATCAACATTGCTCCTAACAGTCAAGATTTGGCTGAAATCGCGGTCGAGAGCGCCCGGACGGCCAAAATGTTCGGCCTTACGCCGCGCGTAGCGCTGTTAAGCTTTTCCACGAAAGGGTCGGCCTCGTCGCCGGAGACGGAAAAAGTCGTTGAGGCGGTGCGGTTGGCGAAAGAAATGGCGCCGGATCTGATCCTTGACGGTGAGTTTCAATTTGACGCCGCGTTTGTGCCAGAGGTGGCGAAAAAGAAAGCGCCGGACTCGGTCATTCAAGGGGACGCAAATGTCTTTATTTTCCCGAGCCTTGAGGCGGGCAACATCGGCTACAAAATCGCCCAGCGCCTTGGCGGCTTTGAAGCGGTCGGCCCGATTTTGCAAGGGCTGAACAAGCCGGTGAACGACCTATCGCGCGGATGCAGCGCCGAAGACGCCTACAAGCTCGCGCTCATCACCGCGGCGCAGTCGCTTGGGGAGTAAAGAGGCGGCGAACTGAGCAAGAGGAGTCGGAACCGGTTCGTTTTGCCAAAGAATGGGCGATCTCTTGTTTCATGCATGGATTCGTGTCAAAGAAGGCGGCTGGCTGCTGTTTAGCCGCTTTCTTTTTTAACGGATTTCCGAAAGAAGTCTTCCATCTCAAGGAACGCGAAGGGTGTAACCCAGTGAGTAGGTGGGAGATGAATGTCGGTTGGCGTTAGCCAACGGCGTAAAGGGTTCTTGTGTGTGGCTTACCGTTCGGCGAACACGCACAAGTCGCTTGAAGCCTCCACCTCTAAGCGAAGCGTAGGTGGCGGGTAGTTCACTGGCCGTAATCGTTCCAGTTTGATGTGGTATAATGAGAGTGGAACGTTCAACGTAAGGGGTTTGCTGCGATGAGCCATGAATTGCTGCGGCAGCCGAAATGGCGGGTCATCGACCAGTCGCATTTCGGTCCGCTGTTTGATGCGAAACAATCGTTTGCCATCGATGATGCATTATGCACCGCGGTTGGCGCGGGACAGTCGGATGCGGTCGTCCGCACGTGGGTGCATGAGAATACCGTCGTCTTAGGCGCCGCTGATACGAAGCTTCCGTACATCGATGAGGCCATTTCGTTTTTGCGCCAGGAAGGGTATCGCGTCGTCGTCCGCAATTCCGGCGGGTTGGCCGTTGTCCTTGACAGCGGGGTGTTGAATATTTCGCTCATTTTTCCGGAAACGAAAAACACGATTGCCATCGAGCAAGGGTATGAGGCGATGTATGCGCTCATGGCCGCCATGCTTGCCTCATACGGCGCCCGCGTTGAGGCTGGGGAAATCGTCGGTTCGTATTGCCCGGGGAGCTATGACTTGAGCATTGGCGGCAAAAAGTTTGCCGGCATTTCGCAACGGCGCGTGCGCGGCGGCGTTGCCGTGCAAATCTACCTTTGCGTCAACGGGAGCGGAGCCGCGCGGGCTGAGCTTATTCGCCGTTTTTATGAGCTCGGCCGCCAAGGAGAGAAAACGAAATTCGCCTACCCCGATGTTGTCCCAACTGTCATGGCGTCGCTGTCTGAGCTTCTCGGCTGCGAGTTGTCGATCGATGAGCTGCTTGTCGCCCTTTGGCGCACGCTGCAGTCGTTTGGCGGCGAGCTGTATTCGTCTGCCCTCGAGAACGGCGAATGGAATTGGTATGAGCAGTATTGGGCGCGCATCGTCGAGCGGAATGAAACGGCGCTCAAGGGCGAGCTCCTAGCAGGAGAATAAGGGGGCGGTCCGCCCAGCAGCAAGAGCCTGCGTTCATCGCCTGACGCCGCCGGCAGGCAAAAAGGATGCTCCGTGTCTCGGCCGCACCGGAGAGAGTGCGATCAAGGCGCAGCCATGGACAGGGCATCCTTATTTTATTTACTCCGCGATTTTTTCCAAGTTGCCGTTCGGGTCCATGCGGAAGGTCAGTCCCCGCTCTTCTTCCTCTTTTAACACCATTTTGCGCGCTCGGTTGATGATTTTCACGAGCGTCTCAAAATCTTCTTGGACGGTCGACGAATTTTCTTCTAATTTCGCAACCTTTTCTTCAAGTTCTTTATTTTTTTGCTTTAATTCTTCAATTTCGCGGCGCAACCGCTCGTTTTCTTTGATCAGCGTCTCCCGTTTCCGTTCATGGGATTGGAACGTTTTCAAAAAAGCGATCACTTGATCCAGCGTCACTTGTTGCGGCGGGGAGGATGGGATGACGGCAGGCAGCTGCATCACCTCTCCCAGCTCCTCGAGTGATGGCATCGGCGGCTCGTACAGACGCCGCTTTTTCGCGCCGCCTTGTTTGGCGAGCAGCCGTTGCCGTTCTTTTCGCTGTTTTTTTGCCAACTGCAATGCTTCTTCGTAGCGATGGCGGACGACCGCGTTCCAGCGAAAGCCGCAGGCGGCCGATGTCCGGTTCAGCCTGTCGCCGACTTCTTCAAAGGCGTTGAGTTGGGTGCTCCCTTCACGCACATGGCGCAATACGGTCTCTGCCAACAATAAATCGTCTTCTTCCGTCCAAGCGTCTTGCCGTTGTTTCACTGTTCTCCACTCCTTCTTTCAATGCTAGTAAAAGCATGGACAAAATAAAATGAATTTATACGTTGCAAGTTTACAGGATTGACAAGTTGAAAGAATGAAAGGCCGCAAACTTGCAATTTTCTTCGGGAAGCGGTAGAATACACAAAGCAAACGCTGCAGAAAGGGATGACGCATAATGGCAAATGAGTTTCGCGTTTGCGACGACTGCAAGGCGCCGAATTTAAAAACATTGATTCCGCGTTTGAAAAAGCTGGATCCGGATGCGGTCATTAAAATCGGCTGCCAGTCGTATTGCGGTCCGGGGCGGAAAAAAACGTTCGCCTTCGTCAACAACCGCCCGGTGGCAGCGCTGACGGAGGATGAGCTGATTGAAAAAGTGGCTGAAAAGCTGAAAAAACGGTGACGAATCACCTTCTTTGCCGAAAGAAGGTGATTTTTTGTTTTTTCCGTCAATAATGGAGAAAGACGGAGAAAAAAGTCAACTATTTCTTTGCCAAAAGAAACGGCGTATAATAGATGTATGTTGGAGACGGAAGAGGAGGATGCGATGTATTCCGGCGGGCAGCTTGACGAAGAAAAAGTGTTTAAAGATCCGGTGCACCGATACATACATGTTCGCGACAAAGTCATCTGGGATTTGATCGGCACAAAAGAGTTTCAGCGCCTGCGCCGCATTAAGCAGCTCGGCACGACATATTTGACGTTTCACGGCGCCGAGCACAGCCGGTTTAACCATTCGCTCGGCGTTTACGAAATCATCCGCCGCATCATTGACGACGTGTTTGTCGGCCGCGATCATTGGGATCATAGCGAGCGCCTTCTTTGCCTATGCGCGGCGCTCTTGCACGATTTAGGGCACGGCCCGTTTTCCCATTCATTTGAAAAGGTGTTTCGCCTCGACCACGAAGATTTTACACAGGCAATCATTTTAGGCGATACAGAAGTGAACGCCGCCTTGCGCGAAGTGGGCGACGATTTTCCGCAAAAAGTGGCGGAAGTGATCGCCAAAACGTACCCGAACAAGCTTGTTGTGAGCCTCATTTCGAGCCAAATTGACGCCGACCGGATGGATTATTTGTTGCGCGATGCGTACTACACCGGCGTCAGCTACGGCTATTTTGACATGGAGCGCATTTTGCGCGTCATGCGCCCGCGCGAAGACCAAGTCGTCATTAAGCGGAGCGGCATGCATGCGGTCGAGGATTACATTATGAGCCGCTACCAAATGTATTGGCAAGTGTATTTCCATCCTGTGACGCGCAGTGCGGAAGTCATTTTAACGAAAATTTTGCATCGGGCGAAAAAGCTGTACGAGGACGGGTATACGTTTGCGACGAAGCCGACCCATTTTTTATCGTTTTTTGCCGGCCATGTAACGCTCGGCGACTATTTGGCGCTCGATGAAGCGATCATCCTGTTTTACTTCCAGCAATGGCAATACGAGCGGGATCCGATTTTAAGCGACTTATGCCGGCGGTTTGTCCACCGCCGCCTGTTCAAATATACGGAGTTCCATCCGACAAACGAGCAAATGGCAAAGCTGATCGAGCTGACCGGCTTGTTCAAAAAGGCCGGGATCGATCCAGACTATTACTTGGTCGTCGATTCATCGTCCGACTTGCCGTACGATTTTTACCGGCCGGGCGAGGAAGGCGAGCGCCTGCCGATTTATTTGTTGATGCCAAACGGGGAGCTGCGCGAGCTGTCGCGCGAATCGGTGTTGGTTGACGCCATTTCCGGCAAGCGGCGCACCGACCATAAGCTGTATTTCCCAGCTGATTTCCTGGAAGACTTGTCGACGAAGCGGACAGTGAAGAAAAAGATTATGGAAATTTTAAAGGGTTAGGAGATGACGGAGAGTGCTCACAGAGCATGCGAAAGTGATGAAGGCGTTGGCGGCCGCCGGGGAAATTGCCGGCCGCAAAAAGCTGCAAAAAATGATCTACATCGCGAAAAAGCTCGACTTTCCGTTTTACGAGAAATTCGATTTCCACTTTTACGGCCCGTATTCGGAAGAGTTGACGTGCCGCATCGAAGAGCTGTGCGCGCTCGGCTTTTTGCATGAAGTGAAAGAGAAAAAGAGCGGCTATGTGCAATACCGCTATACACTGACCGAAGCGGGCGAACAGTTTTTGCGCCATTACGACTGGGAGATGCCGGGCCTTGCCGAATGCATGCAGGCGATGAACGGACAAAACGCACGCTTTTTGGAGCTTGTCTCCACGGTGCTCTATTTTGAACATTTGTCAAAAGATGAGGTAAAAGAGAAAATCGCTGTCGTAAAAAGCAAGCAGCGCTATACGGAGGACGAGATCGAAGAGGCGTATGCGTATATTGAGGCGCTGCGCAGCCGATGCCACAAGAGCGCTTGTGTGTAGACGGGTGGAAAATGCGGTTTCAACGGATCGTCAGTTGGCCATAGACGAAAAGGTGTCCCATTGTTCCGGGGACACCTTCTTCATTAATGCGGCAAAAACGCCAGCTGCAAAAAGAACAGCACGGCAAGCACGTACAGCAGCAACGGCACATCGCGCCAGCGGCCGCGGGCGATTTTTAAGAGCGGGTACGAGATGAAGCCGAGCGCGATGCCGGTCGCGATGCTGGACGTGAGCGGCATGCTTAAGATGATGAGAAAGGCTGGGAACGCTTCGTCCAGTTCGCGCCAATTGATATGGGCGATGTTGCTGATCATCAAGCTGCCGACGACAATGAGCGCCGGAGCGGTGATGGCGGAAAGCCCGGCGACGGCGCTGACCAGCGGGCTGAAAAAGGCGGCTGCGATGAACAAGACGGCGACCGTGAGCGCGGTCAAGCCGGTGCGGCCGCCGGCGGCGACGCCGGTTGACGACTCGATGTACGCGGATGTCGGGCTCGTGCCGAACATGGCGCCGATCGTGGTCGCGACGGAGTCGGCCAAGAGCGCCTCGCGGGCGCGCGGCAGTGTGTTTCCTTTCATCAGTCCCGCTTGCTGGGCGACGCCGATCATCGTGCCGGTCGTGTCAAAGAGCGTGACAAGCAAAAAGGAAAAGACGACAGCGTACAAGCTGTGGCTGATGACATCGCCAACGGCCGTCAATGGATTGGCGGCGACAAGCCCTTCCGGCAGCGACGGCAGCGAGACGATACCTTTGTCAAAGTGAAGCTGCCCGGTCGCGTAGGCGATGACGCCGGTCGCGACCATGCCGTAAAAGAGCGCGCCGTTGACGCCGCGCATCATGAAAACGAGCGTCACCGCCAGGCCGATGAGCGTCAACACGGCCGACGGGGCATGCAAGTTGCCAAGCGCGACCAAATTTTGCGGATGGGCTTGGATAATTCCGGTCAGCCGCAGGCCGATAAAGGCGATAAACAGCCCGATGCCGGCGGTGATGCCATGTTTTAAGCTGTCGGGGATCACTTCGATCAGCTTGCTGCGGAGCGGGGTGAGCGACAGCAACAAAAACAACACCCCGGCCACAAACACAGCGGAAAACGCGGTTTCGTACGAAATGCCGCCGTGCGAGCCGACGACGGAATAGGCGAAATAGGCGTTCAGCCCCATGCCGGGCGCGATGGCGATCGGATAGTTGGCAAAGATGGCCATCCATAGCGTGCCGACGACGGTTGCGATGACGGTGGCGGTGAACGCCTGTTCAAACGGGACGCCGGCATCTGATAAGATGACCGGATTGACGACGATGATGTACACCATGGTGAAAAAAGTCGTCAGGCCAGCGAGAAATTCCGTTTTGCGGTCAGTCTGTTTCTCTGCGAAACGAATCATGGGCGACCTCCTAAAAACGAACAATGTCAGAAACCATTATAATAATATTCGTTTTTCCCTAAAAATGCAACGGGAGCGCTTCATGCGCCCCCGCTCTTGTGTCACTCTGTGTCGCTCAGCCGTTTTCCAGCGATGGCGTAATGGTCTTTCGTCATTTCCTCGATGAACACAACAACGCTCTCTTTTTTCGCCCCGGTTGTCTCTACAACGGCGTCCGTCACTTTTTCAACAAGCGCTTTTTTCTGTTCATCCGTGCGGCCGGCGAGCATTTTGATCGTTACGTACGGCACGGTTGTCCCCCCATTTCATTGTCGAGTGCTGTCGCGCTTATTATACCACGGGATGAGGAAGTTCAGTCCACTTTTTTCTGCTAATCATGTATACTAAAGATAGTGAATATAGGGAAAAGGAGTTTATGAAGTGGATCGAATTTTGCCGTATTCGTTAAGTGAAATTCCGTACGTGCTCTTGACGCTGGCGTTAGCATTTTCCGTGCATGAGTTCGCCCATGCGTACGTCGCCTACAAGTTCGGCGATCCGACGGCGAAAAACCAAGGGCGGCTGACGTTATCACCGTTTGCCCATTTGGATTTGCTTGGAACTTTGCTGATCTTTCTCGCCGGGTTTGGCTGGGCGCGCCCGGTGCCAGTCAATCGCTTTTATTTCAAAAATCCGCGCCTTGCCGGCATTCTCGTGTCGGTTGCCGGACCGCTAAGCAACCTCGTGCTTGCCGCGCTTGGATTTGTCATTTGGTACGCGATGATCGATTTCGGCATCATGCGGGCGCTGCCGGATTGGTTTGCGGCCGGGTTTGATCTGTTTTTCCAAATTTTTATCAGCTTGAACGCCGTCTTGTTTGTGTTTAATTTATTGCCGTTTCCGCCGCTTGATGGGTATCGTATTATTGAAGACTTGGCCCCGGATGGGCTGCGGGCGAAAATGACGCAGTGGGAAACGTACGGGGCGCTCATTTTCCTTGTTCTCGTGCTGACGCCGCTCGATCGCTATACGATTGAGCCGGTGTTTCAAGTGGCGCTGCCGTTTGTGCTTGAGAACTTGCAGTCACTTGTGGCCAGCTTGTTTATGTAGGAAGGAGGAACAAGCGGATGGAGCAAAAAAAGAAAAAAAACATCGGCTTTAATATCATCAAAGACGACCCGACCGACGGGCACCGCGGCTTTGGCGCCGGGGCATTGAGCCTAGAAAACGTGTCGCCGGTCATCATTGACGTCGAAGCGGGTGAAGCGTTCGTTGATATGGGGGCGATGCATGCCCGCAGCTCTGTTGAGCGCGGCATCAAGTTTTTGCCGGATCGCTCCGCCGTGCCAAACGGCAAGCCGTATTGGATCGTCTGGGTGACGATCGAGCGCCGCGAGGACGGTCCGTATTACGCCGGGGTGACGGCGTGCGAAATGACGATCGACCGTGAGGCGCGCCGCGGTTATAAGTTATTGCCGGAACATGTGAACCGGCTCGATAAATCGCTGAAACGGCATATCATCGTCGATCATATGGACGCTAAGTCGAAGCGGGTGCTCGCCGACTTTTTGAAAGGGCACGACATCGGGATGTGGAACCGCTCGAGCGATGAACTGAAAAAAGGACTCGAAGGCGAATTGTGACGGTTTTGTGAACATGTTTGCCTAAGGGCTTGTTCTTATCTGGAAAAAAGGATAAACTAAATCTACATGTATAACACAGGAAAACTAGGACAAGAAAATCCCCTGCGGGCAAACGCAGGGGATTTTCTTGTTTAAAACCATGGAAACCATTTCTCGAACCAGCTTTTTCCGTCTTCTTTTTTCTTCTTTTTCTTTTCCAAATGGTCGGTGCAATAGTCGGTCGGTTCTGTACCGATGAGATAGTACGTTTTTCGTTTCACCGGACAGGAGTCGGTGGCCAGCTTGCCGTTTTGCGGGTCGATGTAGACGCCGATGACGCCTTTGGTCGGCTTGAACGATTTTTTCGGCTCGCCGGCGAGGCTTTTCTCCATAAAGCGGATCCATATTTGTTTCGCGTATTGCTTTTCGTCAAAGCGGCTCATCGTTTCGCCGCGGTCGTAGCCGGTCCAGACGCCGGCGACTAGTTGCGGGGCGAACCCGATCATCCAGCTGTCCGTTTTCGTCGTCCCGGACTTGCCGGCGTACGGGCGCGTCATTTCATCGGCGATCGATTGCCCGGTGACGGTCGTATAGCCGTTAAGCTTTGGGTCGAACATTCCGGTCATTAAATGGGTCGTCACAAACGCCGCGTCGCGGTCGAGCACTTGCCGGCTCTCCGGCTTATGTTCATACAGCACGTTTCCGTTTGCGTCGACGACTTTTTGAATAAACACCGGTTCGGTTTGTTTGCCGTAGTTGGCGAGCGTGCTGTACGCGGCCACCATGTCGATCACTTTCACGGGCGAGGTGCCGAGCGCCAACGACGGCACTGCTTTCAATCTGCTTGTGATGCCGAGCGCTTTCGCTGTGTCGACGAGTTTGTCGGCGCCGATGAACTGGAGCGTTTTCACCGCAAAGACGTTGTCGGATACGGCGAGCGCCTCGGCGAGCGTGATCGGGCCGTTGGCATAGTAGTCATTGTAATTATGGGGGGTGTACGACGATCGGCCCCCGTCAAACGTAAAGGTGGTCAGTTCGCTGCGCAGTTGGGTCGATGGGGTGAATCCTTGCTCGATCGCCGCGTAATACAAAAACGGCTTAAATGTCGACCCTGGCTGGCGTTCCGCCTGCACGGCCCGGTTGAACGGGCTTTCTTCGTAGTTGCGTCCGCCGATGAGCGCCTTTACTTCCCCTGTGCGCGGATCCATGGCCACCAATGCCGCCTGGATGGCAGAATGGGGACTGATGACTTGCTTAACTTGTTCTTCGGCGATTCGCTGCAGGCGTCGGTCGAGCGTTGTGTAGACGCGCAGCCCCCCGAGCTCAATCGTCCGCTCATCAAGGCCAAGCTTCGTGCGCAGCTGCTGTTTCACAACATCTTGGAAATACGGGGCCACAGGCTGCTCTCGTTCGCGGTGGCGGATGTAAACGAGCTTGTCACGGTACGCCCGCTCCGCTTCTTCGCGGCTGATGTAGCCGGCTTCCACCATGGAGGTGAGCACGATTTTTTGCCGCGCTTTTGCCCGCGCCTCGTTGACAAGCGGCGAGTAGTAATACGGCCCTTTCGGAATGCCGGCGAGCATCGCCGCCTCGCTCAGCGTCAGCTCGCTCGCGTGCTTGCCGAAATAATAGCGCGCTGCTGCCTCGATGCCGTAGGCGCCATGGCCGTAGTAAATCGTATTTAAATAGCCTTCTAAAATTTGATCTTTGCTGTAGTTGGCTTCAAGGCGGATCGTGTACAGCGCTTCCTGGATTTTTCGCGACCACGTTTTCTCATGTGTTAAAAACAAGTTGCGTGCATATTGCTGGGTGATCGTGCTCGCTCCTTGCACTTTGTCCATGGCCTCGAGATTGGCGAGCACCGCGCCGGCGATCCGTTTCAAATCAAACCCGTGGTGTTCGTAAAACTTTCGGTCCTCAACGGCAATCGTCGCCTCGATGACGTGCGGGGAAATGTCACCGAGATGAACCCAGTACCGCTTTTGTCCATGGTCGCTTTCCCCGATTTTGCGGCCGTCGTCCGCATAAAAAATCGTCGTCTGCGGCACGGCGACCGGCGGGGCGCCTTCGATTTTCGCGAACAACACAAAGCTCCCGAGAGCGGCGAAGGCAAAGATGACGAGAAAAAAGCCGATAAAGACGGCGGCGCGCACATATTTCCACGTGCCGCGAAAACGGCTGCCCGGGATCGGTTCCATTGCGCATCACCTCAACGGTTTTGGCGTTGTTTTAGACATGCGGGCGGACGCCCGGCTGAATGCGCCGCCTTGCTTTTGTCAAGGCTTCGCCAGCGAGGTTTTCCGCTTTTTCTTACCAGTATAAAAAAAAATTTTTTATTTTAAACTTGTTCCTCTTGCATTTTTGCTAGATTGCTCTATACTTTTTCATGTTTAGTTTTTCGTTGGCTAAGGAAAACTTGTATAGTAAGCAACGCCCGGAGAAAGGATGTTACCGAATGGAACTTTGGTTTACCGAAAAGCAAACGGAGCATTTTGGCATCACCGCACGCATCGTCCGCACTTTACATACAGAACAGACGCCGTTCCAAAAACTTGATATGGTCGAAACGGCGGAGTTTGGCAACATGCTCATTCTAGACGGCATGGTCATGACAACGCAAAAAGACGAATTCGTCTACCATGAAATGGTCGCCCACGTGCCGTTGTTCACCCACCCCAATCCGGAAAACGTGCTTGTCGTCGGCGGCGGCGACGGCGGCGTCATTCGTGAAGTGCTGAAGCACCCGAGCGTCAAAAAAGCGACGCTTGTCGAAATTGACGGCAAAGTGATCGAGTGCTCGAAAACCTACTTGCCGGAGATTGCCGGCAAACTCGATGATCCGCGCGTCGAAGTGAAAGTCGATGACGGGTTTATGCATATCGCCAAAAGCGAAAACGAGTATGACGTCATTATGGTTGACTCAACCGAACCAGTCGGCCCAGCGGTCAACTTGTTCACAAAAGGGTTTTATGCCGGCATCGCCAACGCGTTGAAGGAAGACGGCATTTTCGTCGCCCAAACGGACAATCCGTGGTTTAAAGCAGACTTGATCCGCAACGTCTACCGCGATGTGAAGGAAATTTTCCCAATCACCCGTTTGTATACGGCGAACATTCCGACGTATCCGAGCGGGCTCTGGACGTTTACGCTCGGCTCGAAAAAATACGACCCGCTTGCGGTGAGCGACGACCGGTTCCATGACATTGAGACGAAATACTACACGAAAGAATTGCACAAAGCGTGTTTCGTCTTGCCGAAATTTGTCGCGGATTTAACGAAGTAAGGGGGCGCAGGCAATGCGATTTGATGAAGCTTATTCGGGCAACGTCTTTATTGGCAGCCATCCGAATTTTGAAGAAAGCGAAGCCGTCATTTACGGCATGCCGATGGACTGGACGGTCAGCTACCGGCCTGGCTCGCGGTTTGGCCCGGCCCGCATCCGCGAAGTGTCAATCGGGCTTGAGGAGTACAGCCCATATTTGGACCGCGAACTCAAAGACATCCGCTACTTTGACGCTGGAGACATTCCGCTGCCATTTGGCAATGCGGCCCGCAGTTTAGAGCTGATTGAGCAGTTCGTGAAAAAGGTGCTTGACGCCGGCAAGTTTCCGCTCGGCCTCGGCGGCGAACATCTCGTCTCTTGGCCGGTCATCAAAGCGGTGTACGACTATTACCCGGATTTGGCCGTCATTCACATGGACGCCCATACCGACTTGCGCGAACATTACGAAGGCGAGCCGCTGTCGCATGCGACGCCAATCCGCAAGGTCGCTGACTTGATCGGCCCGACGAATGTCTTTTCGTTCGGCATCCGTTCCGGCATGAAAGAGGAGTTTGAGTGGGCGAAAGAAAACGGCATGTACATCGCCAAGTTTGAGGTGCTTGAACCGCTTCGCTCCGTGCTGCCGAAGCTCGCCGGCCGCCCGGTGTATGTGACGATCGACATCGATGTGCTTGACCCGGCTCACGCCCCAGGCACCGGGACGGTCGATGCCGGCGGCATTACGTCAAAAGAGCTGCTTTCGGCCATTCACGAGATCGCCCGCTCCGACGTGCGAGTCGTTGGCGCCGATCTGGTGGAAGTCGCACCGATTTACGACCATTCCGAACAAACGGCCAATACGGCGAGCAAGCTTGTGCGGGAAATGCTGCTTGGTTGGGTAGGGAAGTGAAAAATGAGAAAAAGCGTCTAAATCGCAAGTTTGCGAGGGCACTTTTTTCTTTGGTGGGACAAAAGATGCAGGAATATGAGCGTACGGAGCGTAATAATATGTAATGTATTTACAGAAAAAGGAGAGGAGGAATGAAGATGGGCGTGAAGCTGATCAAAATTTCCGTTGTGTACTTTGTCATTGGCGTCTGTATTGGGCTTGGCATGTCGATGACCCATTCGTTTGCGCTGACCCCGGTCCATGTCCATATTAACTTGCTTGGCTGGACGGCCTTGACGCTTGCTGGCATCATCTATCATTTATTTCCACAAGCGGCGGCGACGAAATGGGCGAAAGTGCATTTCTGGCTGCACAATATCGGCCTGCCGGTCATGATGATCGGTCTCATTTTCGTCGTTTACGGTAACGAAGCGTTCGTGCCGGTGACAGCGATTGGCGGGGTGCTCGTCGTGATAGGTGTCATTCTTTTTGCTATTAACGTGTTAAAAAATGTTCGGGCGTCATCATAAAATACCGATGGAACAAAGAGGGTGTCCCAAAAGGATCGGGACACCTTTTCTTATTACCGTATGTAGGCATAAAACAATCATTAAGATAACGATATGTTGTGTGTTGTTTAAGGAAAAACAACCTTTTGGGCCAGCCCCTTTTTTTGCACACTGGAGCGGAAATCTGCCATCGGGTTTGTCCCCTCTTGAATGGAGCGGAACAGTTCATTATACTATAAACTATGACTGTTTGTTCGCAAAGGTGTGTTTATCGATATGAAGGAAACAAACGGCATCCCGGCGCGCCTCCGCCAAGTGGCTGTCATTCGCGACGGTCCGCGCCAAGAGACGGTTGTGCTTGAGGCGGACGGGGTGTATTACATAAAAGGGGAAACAGGCTATTTGCAGTTTGAGGAGGAAAACGAACTCGGGCGGGTGAACAACATTGTGAAAATCGCGCCTGACGAGGTGACCATCCTTCGCTCCGGAGCGGTCGAGATGCGGCAAACGTTCCGCCGCCGGCAAGAAACGCCGGGCCATTACGGAACGGTGTTTGGGCGGTGGGCGATGGCGGCGAAAACGGATGCGATCGAGTTTCACTATGACGATAAGCGGAAGCGGGGGCGGCTCTTTCTCTCCTACGAGCTTTTCTTGCAAAACGAGCGGAGCGGACGCCATACGTTGACGTTGACATTTAAGGGGGTATAAGCCGATGAACATTGTCGGACAAATGAAAGAACAGCTGAAAGAAGAAATTCGCCAGGCGGCGGTGAAAGCCGGGCTCGTTTCGGCTGATGAGCTGCCGGACGTCTTGCTGGAGGTGCCGCGCGACAAGGCGCATGGCGATTACTCGACGAACATCGCCATGCAGCTTGCCCGCATTGCGAAAAAGCCGCCGCGGGCGATTGCCGAAGCCATCGTCGGGCAGCTTGATCGCGAGCGCGTATCGGTGGCGCGCATTGAGGTGGCGGGGCCGGGATTTATTAACTTTTACATGGACAACCGCTATTTGACGGCGGTCGTGCCGGCGATTTTGCAGGCGGGACAAGCGTATGGCGAATCGAACGTCGGCAACGGGGAAAAAGTGCAAGTCGAGTTCGTCTCCGCCAACCCGACCGGCGACTTGCATTTGGGCCATGCCCGCGGCGCGGCGGTCGGCGATTCGCTTTGCAACATTTTAGCGAAAGCCGGGTTTGACGTGACGCGTGAATACTATATTAACGACGCCGGCAAGCAAATTTACAATTTAGCGAAATCGGTCGAAGCCCGTTATTTTCAGGCGCTCGGTGTCGATATGCCGTTGCCGGAGGACGGCTATTACGGCGACGATATCGTCGAAATCGGCAAAAAGCTTGCCGAAGAGTACGGCGACCGGTTTGTCGAAATGGAGGAAGAAGAAAGGCTTGCCTTTTTCCGCGACTATGGGCTCCGCTATGAGCTTGAAAAAATCAAAAAAGACTTGGCCGACTTCCGTGTGCCGTTTGACGTCTGGTATTCGGAAACATCGCTCTATGAAAGCGGCAAAATCGACGAAGCGCTTTCCACTTTGCGCGAGCGCGGCTATATTTACGAGCAGGACGGGGCGACATGGTTCCGTTCGACGGCGTTTGGGGACGACAAAGACCGCGTCTTAATTAAGCAGGACGGCACGTATACGTACTTGCTTCCGGACATCGCCTACCACCAAGACAAGCTGCGGCGCGGATTTACCAAGCTGATTAACGTTTGGGGAGCGGATCACCACGGCTACATTCCGCGCATGAAAGCGGCGATCGCCGCGCTCGGCTACGATCCGGAGGCGCTCGAAGTCGAAATCATCCAAATGGTGAACTTATACCAAAACGGCGAGCGCGTCAAAATGAGCAAGCGCACCGGCAAGGCGGTGACGATGCGCGAGCTCATGGAAGAAGTCGGCGTCGATGCCGTCCGCTACTTCTTTGCGATGCGCTCGGGCGATACGCATTTGGATTTTGACATGGACTTGGCCGTGTCGCAGTCGAATGAAAATCCGGTTTACTACGTCCAATACGCGCATGCCCGCGTCTCAAGCATTCTCCGCCAAGCGGAAGAGCAAAACGTGTCGTACGAAGGCGACCTCGCTTTGCATCATTTAGTGGAGACGGAAAAAGAAATCGAGCTGCTCAAAGTGCTCGGCGACTTCCCGGACGTCGTCGCCGAGGCAGCGCTCAAGCGGATGCCGCACCGCGTCACCGCCTATGCGTTTGAGCTGGCTTCGGCGCTCCATAGCTTCTACAACGCGGAAAAAGTGCTTGATTTGGACAACATCGAAAAAACGAAAGCCCGCCTCGCGTTGGTGAAGGCGGTGCAAATTACGCTGAAAAACGCGTTGGCGTTGATCGGCGTTTCCGCCCCGGAACAAATGTAACAGATGCAACAAAGGAGGGGAGCGACTGCTTCCCTTTTTGTCTGGGCATCATAAGGAAAAACAACGATGGAGGATTTGCTTGTGAAAGAAGTGGCGCTGTCGCTTGTCACCGGCATCGTTGTCGGTTTTTTGTTCACGCTGTTCCGCCTGCCGATTCCGGCCCCTCCGGCGTTGGCTGGCATTGCCGGCATTGTTGGAGTGTATCTCGGGATGCGGCTGTTTCAATGGTTGACATTGTTTTGGAAATGAATAGAAGATACAGGATGGCCAACTGATTCAATCCCGGCCGGCGCCCGCAGCGATCTCACATCGCCAACATGGAGCCGGCCGGGTTTTTTGTTTGGCGGTTTCGGCCGGGATTCCTTTGCCCTTTTGTCCGGGCGTTCGTCCAAGCGCCGGGTTTTGCACGAAAAAAGGCTGATTTTGCCAAGTTCCTCCTCGGGGAAAGCCGCTGTTAGGCGGGTTGGTGATGAACATCGCCGGCTTTTTTCGTGTTGCCTACAACCAGGCGGAAATCAGCTGGGAAATCGATTCTTTGCCGCGGTCAAGGAGCGAACGCTTCCGCCAAAAATCGAGCGTCAGCGGCTCGGCGCGCGTCAGGTCGCGTTGGATCGCCCGCTTGACCACCTGCGTGAACGCGCGGTCGAATACATAGCAGTTGATTTCGCCGTTGAGAAACAGACTGCGCCGGTCAAAGTTGGCGGTGCCGACATCGCACCATTCCTCATCGACGACAATCGTTTTGGCGTGGTAAAATCCTTGGTAAAAGCGGTAAATGCGCGCTCCGGCCTTCAGCATTTGATAAAAATACGGGTAAGCGGCCTCGCGGACAAATAAATGGTCCGCCCGCAGCGGCACAATGACCGTGACGCGCACCCCGCGCCGGATCGCGCGCATAAGCTCGTCAAACAACGGCCGGCTCGGGATAAAGTAGGGGCTGCCGATCATAATTTCTCGTTTTGCCTGCCGGATCGCATCGATATACTGCTCTTCAAGCGCGGCGCCGTCAGTCGCGACAAGCTGGTGGCGGATGGCGCCGGCGTGAAGGGGTGGGAAGTAGCGGCGTTTGTCAGCGACGGTTTTGCCCGTCGCCTCCTCCCAATCGTGCAAAAATTGTTCTTGCAAGTCGTGCACCCCTTCTCCGCTGATTTTTAAGTGATAGTCGCGCCATTCTCCGATGTTAGCATCCTTTCCACTGTATTCGCGGCCGATGTTAAAACCGCCCATATACCCGACCTTTCCATCGATGACCGTAATTTTTCGGTGGTTGCGGCGGTTGAGGCGGTAAATGAAAAACGGAAAGCGCGGCGGGCGGGCGTAGGCGAATTCGACGCCGCTTGCCTTCAGCGAACGGATGAGCGTTTTCGGCAACCCGAGGCTGCCGACCCAGTCCGTCAACAAGCGCACTTCCACCCCTTCCGCCGCTTTTTCCTTTAAAAGTTGGAAAAATGGCGCCGTCGTTTCGTCATGCTTGATGATATAAAACAAAATATGGATATGATCGCGGGCGCGGCGCAGCTCGGCAAAATAATCGGCAAATAAATGCCGTCCATTCACATACAAGGCCATATCGCTCCGCCGCTTTGGGTACACGACTTTTTTGCGCCCGTTGCGGAGGATCAGCCGGCCAAGCTTGTCATCAAGATAAACGAGTGCGAATATGATCACAATAACGGCAATGATGAGCATATTTTTCCCTCCTGTGCGTCGCTTCAGTACTTATTAATGTGTCCTACAACGCGCAAAAATAGCAGAGCGAACACCCGCTTCCGACCTGTCCGCGTTCTTCGCTGCTTGACGTTCCGCTGCACGGGCCCGGCAACGGCAAAATTCTCATAAAAAGGCTATTGACTGAACGCTCATTCATTTGTAAAATAGACGTAAGTATAATTCTGAAAATTTCTTTTGTTATAGCAATACATTCGCTGAAAAGCGGGGGAAGGGGAGAGAAGATGAACGCCTTATTGTTGGTGAACTGGCTCGCGTTTTTTCTTGTAACCGCTTACGCCGTCTATTTGTTTGCGTATGTTGTCAAAACGCGGGCGATGTACATTAAGCTCGGCAAAAAGGTCGAGTTTGATGAAAAAGTGAATGAGCGGCTGCGTAACATTTGGGTCAACGTGTTTGGTCAGAAAAAGCTGCTCAAGGACAAAAAAAGCGGGATCATTCACGTCGTCTTTTTCTATGGGTTTATTCTCGTTCAGTTTGGCGCCATCGATTTTATCATCAAAGGGCTTGCGCCGGGGGCGCATTTGCCGCTTGGGCCGCTGTATCCAGGGTTTACGTTTTTCCAGGAAATCGTCACCCTGCTCATTTTGATCGCGGTGTTTGCCGCTTTTTACCGTCGCTATATTGAAAAGCTCGTCCGCTTAAAGCGCGATTTCAAAGCCGGACTTGTGCTCCTTTTTATCGGCGGACTCATGTTGTCCGTTTTGTTCGGCAACGGGATGAGCAGAATTTGGCACGGCGAAGAGGCGACATGGAGCGAACCGGTCGCCTCGCTCATCGCTGGCGCGTTTTCCTGGGTTGGGGAAACGGGGGCTGCGGCGCTCTTCTTTATCGCCTGGTGGGTGCATTTGTTGATTTTGCTGACGTTCCTTGTATACGTTCCGCAGTCGAAGCACGCCCACTTGATTGCGGCGCCCATCAACGTCTTTTTCAGCCGGCTGACGCGGCCGAAGCTTTCGCCGATCAACTTTGAAGACGAAAGCCAAGAGTCGTTTGGCGTCGGCAAAATTGAAGATTTTACGCAAAAGCAATTGATCGACTTGTACGCCTGTGTCGAGTGCGGCCGCTGTACGAGCATGTGCCCGGCGACCGGCACGGGGAAAATGTTGTCGCCGATGGATTTGATTTTGAAGCTGCGCGACCATTTGACCGAAAAAGGGGCGGTCGTCACGTCGCGGGCCCCGTGGGTGCCTGTGTTCGCCTTTAAAAACACGAAAGGCAACCAGCTCGCGTTCGCTGCGGCATCCGAGCAGGCGGCGGCGATTGAAATGCCGAGCCTCATCGGCGACGTCATCACCGAAGAAGAGATTTGGGCCTGTACGACGTGCCGCAACTGTGAAGACCAATGCCCGGTCATGAACGAGCACGTCGATAAAATCATCGATTTGCGCCGCTATCTCGTGTTGACGGAAGGGCGGATGAATCCGGATGCGCAACGGGCGATGACGAACATCGAACGTCAAGGCAACCCGTGGGGCTTGAACCGGAAAGAGCGGGAAAACTGGCGTGAGCTGCGCGATGATGTGCATGTGCCGACCGTCAAAGAGGCGGCGAAAGCAGGAGAGGAAATCGAGTATTTGTTCTGGGTCGGTTCGATGGGGTCGTATGACAGCCGAAGCCAAAAAATCGCCCTCGCCTTCGCCAAACTGCTGAATGAAGCAGGCGTCAAATTTGCGATTTTAGGCAACAAGGAGAAAAACTCGGGCGACACGCCGCGCCGGTTAGGGAATGAATTTTTATTCCAAGAGCTGGCGACGAACAATATCGCCGAGTTTGAAAAAGCGGGCGTCAAGAAAATTGTCACAATCGACCCGCACGCTTACAACACGTTCAAAAACGAATATCCGGACTTCGGACTGGACGCCGAAGTGTACCATCATACCGAATTGCTCGCCAAGCTCATTGAAGAAGGGCGCTTGGTGCCAAAATATCCGGTAAATGAACGCATTACGTTCCATGACTCGTGCTACTTAGGGCGCTACAATGACGTCTATGACGCACCGCGGAAAATTTTGCGCGCCATCCCGGGCGTCGAGCTTGTTGAAATGGAGCGCAACCGCGAGCGAGGAATGTGCTGTGGAGCCGGCGGCGGCCTCATGTGGATGGAAGAGACGACCGGCAACCGGATCAACGTCGCTCGCACCGAGCAGGCGCTTGCTGTCAATCCGACGGTCATCAGCTCTGGCTGCCCGTACTGCTTGACAATGCTGTCGGACGGCACGAAAGCGAAGGAAGTGGAAGATCGCGTCGCGACGTACGATGTCGCCGAACTGTTGGCGAAATCGGTGTTTGGCGAGGAAAAAGAAGAAGCCGCATCATAAAAATAGTTGCATAGACAATTTATATTTTTTAAAATAATAAGTATAATGAAAGGGGAGGTGTACAGCGGTACGCCTTCTCTTTCGCACTGCTATCGAGCGAGCGTTCAGTCTGTGTTTTTGTAATCGCTTTCTTATTCGAAAAAGGGGGAGAAGGAACCATGGGGAAAACAGTGATTGTGAGCGGGGTGCGCACCCCGTTTGGAAAATTGGGCGGCGCCTTGCAAGCGCTGTCAGCGCCTGAGCTCGGCGGCGTCGCCGTCAAAGAGGCGCTTGTCCGCGCCAACGTGAGCGCCGAACAAGTTGATCATGTCATTTTGGGCACCGTCTTGCAAGGCGGACAAGGGCAGCTTCCGTCGCGGCAGGCGATGCGCCATGCCGGCATTCCGTGGCACGTTCGCACCGAGACGGTGAACAAAGTATGCGCGTCCGGCATGCGCGCCGTGACGCTTGCCGATCAGCTCATCCGTTTAGGCGAGGCTGATATCATCGTCGCCGGCGGGATGGAATCGATGAGCAACGCCCCGTATGTGCTTCCGAAAGCGCGCTGGGGGCTGCGGATGGGCGACAGCACGGTGAAAGATTTAATGGTGTATGACGGCCTCACGTGCAGCTTCACCGGCGTTCATATGGGCGTCTACGGCGGGAATACGGCGAAAGAGCTCGGCATTACGAGGGAGGCGCAAGACGAGTGGGCGTACCGCAGCCATATGCGCGCCATTGCCGCCATCGAAGCCGGGCGGCTGGCGGAAGAAATCGTGCCGGTTTCGATTCCGCAGCGCAAAGGTGAGCCGCTTGTCGTTGAACGCGACGAGGCGCCGCGCAAAGATACGTCGCTTGAAGCGTTGGCGAAACTGAAACCGGTGTTTGACCCCGAAGGCACGATCACGGCCGGGAACGCCCCAGGCGTCAACGATGGCGCTGCCGCGCTTGTGTTGATGAGCCAGGAGCGCGCCGCCCGCGAGGGGCTCGAGCCGCTGGCGACGGTCGTCGCCCACACGGCCATCGCCGTCGAGGCGAAAGATTTCCCGAAAACGCCGGGGCTTGTCATCAACGAACTGCTCCGCAAAACAGGAAAGACCGTTGACGACATTGACTTGTTCGAAGTGAACGAAGCGTTTGCCGCGGTTGCGCTTGCCGCCATTCAAATCGCCGGGCTTGATCCGGAAAAAGTAAACGTCAACGGCGGCGCTGTCGCCCTCGGTCATCCGATCGGCGCGAGCGGGGCGCGCATCATCTTGACGCTCGCCCATGAGTTGAAGCGCCGCGGCGGAGGGCTGGGCATTGCCGCGATTTGCAGCGGCGGCGGTCAAGGCGACGCCATCTTAATCGAAGTATAAAGCATGGCCTGCCGCGTCATCGCGGCCGCGCGCCGTCGAGGCGTGACGCGTCATGCCGCCTGACGGCGTTGTCGCCATACAGGAGGCGGTTTGCTTGGCGGTGGGGCGGCCGCGGTTTTGGAATATGGATGGCCTGCCGCCTCCTTGGGCGCTGCGGCCGCTAGTTTGCGATCTGAGTTGTCCCGGGACGGAGCCAATAAACGAACAAGAGCGTTTGCGAATTTTTCTATATAGGGGGATCGAGTGATGGACGTCAAAACGATTATGGTCGTCGGCGCCGGACAGATGGGGTCAGGCATCGCCCAAGTATGCGCTGTCGCCGGCTATGACGTGTTGTTATACGACATTAGCGAAGCCCAACTCGATAAAGGGCTGGCCACTATCGACAAGCTGCTCGGCCGCCAAGTGGAAAAAGGCAAGATGACAGCCGAAGCCAAAGACGCCGCGCTGTCGCGGCTCGTCCGTTCCACCGACCTGCGTGATGCCGCCAAAGCGGATCTCATCATTGAGGCGGTCGTCGAAAACATGGATGTGAAAACGAAGCTGTTTGCGGAGCTCGACGAAATCGCCCGCCCGGAGGCGATCCTGGCCTCGAATACGTCGTCGCTGCCGATCACGGAAATCGCAGCGGCGACGAAGCGGCCGGAGAACGTGATCGGCATGCACTTTATGAATCCGGTGCCGGTCATGAAACTGGTCGAAATCATCCGCGGCTTGGCGACAGCGGATGACGTATACGAAACGATCGAGGCGGTCACCCGGAAGCTCGGCAAAGTGCCGGTCGAAGTGAACGATTTTCCAGGGTTTATTTCCAACCGTGTCTTAATGCCGATGATCAACGAAGCCATTTATGCCTTATATGAAGGGGTGGCGACGAAGGAAGCCATCGATGAGGTGATGAAGCTCGGCATGAACCATCCGATGGGGCCGCTCACGCTCGCCGACTTTATCGGGCTGGATACATGCTTGTACATTATGGAAACCCTTCACGAAGGGTTTGGCGATGACAAATACCGCCCGTGCCCGCTTTTGCGCAAATATGTGAAAGCCGGCTGGCTCGGCCGCAAGACAGGCCGCGGATTTTACACGTACGAATAAGCGCGGCGGCATCAGCCGGCAATCGGTTTCGCCCATATGCCGTTGAACCGCCTAAGCCATGCATGCGGCGGCGAGGCGGGCGGCGCCAAATGCAACATCGAGCCAGCAACAAGAGGAAGGGAGAGGCCATCTCATGCAATTTCGCTTTACCGAAGAGCAGGAAATGATGCGGCAAATGGTGCGCGAGTTTGCCGCAGCGGAAATTGCCCCGTTTGTCGAGCGCATGGAGCAAGGGGAATTTCCGCGCCCGATTTTAAAGAAAATGGCGGAACTCGGCTTGATGGGGATCACGGTTCCCGAGAAGTACGGCGGTGCGGGCATGGATTTCATTTCCTACATTATCGCCATTCATGAAATTTCGAAAGTAAGCCCGACAGTCGGCGTCATTTTGTCGGTGCATACATCGGTCGGCACAAACCCGATTTTGTACTTCGGCACCGAGGAGCAGAAGCAAAAATACGTGACAAAGCTTGCCCGAGGCGAATATTTGGGGGCGTTTTGCCTCACCGAACCGAGCGCCGGCTCGGACGCAAAAAGCTTGAAGACAAAAGCGGTGCGCCGCGGCGATGTGTACGTCTTGAACGGATCGAAAATTTTCATTACAAACGGCGGCGAAGCGGATACGTATATCGTATTCGCCCGCACGAATCCGGATGAAGCGGGCAGCCGCGGCATCTCGGCGTTCATCGTCGAAAAAGGAACGAAAGGGATGGCGATCGGCAAAGACGAGAAAAAAATGGGGCTGCACGGGTCGCGCACGGTGACGATTACGTTCGAGGATGCGGAAGTGCCGGCGGAAAACTTGCTTGGCCAGGAAGGAGAAGGGTTTAAAATCGCGATGGCGAATCTTGACGTCGGCCGAATCGGCATCGCCGCCCAGGCGCTCGGCATCGCCGAGGCAGCCGTCGAGCACGCCGTCGCCTATGCAAAAGAGCGGGTGCAATTTGGCAAGCCGATTGCCGAACAGCAAGGCGTCGCCTTTAAGCTCGCCGATATGGCGACAGCAGCCGAGGCGGCGAAATGGCTCGTCTACCGCGCCGCCTGGCTGCGCGCCCAAGGGCTGCCGTGCAGCAAAGAGGCGTCGATGGCAAAGCTGTTCGCTTCACAAGCCGCCATGGACAACGCCATCGAAGCTGTGCAAGTGTTCGGCGGCAACGGCTATACGAAAGATTATCCCGTCGAGCGGCTGTTCCGCGATGCGAAAATTACGCAAATTTACGAAGGAACGAGCGAAATCCAACGCATCGTCATCAGCAAACATTTGTAACTGTATAGATGCCATTTGAAGCTTTCACATTTGCAGCTTTTACCGAGCATTGGATTGACTGTCGAGCGACCGAACAACGCCGCTTTCAGACCCATGTATGGGTCTGTGAAGCGAGCGGTTGTTCGGCCTCCCGTCACGCCTTGGCGTGACGGGGGCAAGCCTGTGGCTTGCCCTCGACAGTCGAAAAATAGATAAGCAACTTTTCCGTCAAGGATATGTGAAACTTTTTCGTTGCATCTATATAGGCATGTTGATGAACCAATCCAAACTAGATGCGAAAGCTCTATTCCTAGCTCTATTTGACTATACAATAACGGGGGAATGGAAAGATGAACTTTCAACTAAGCGAAGAACATGAAATGCTGCGAAAAATGGTGCGCGAATTTGCTGAAAACGAAGTGGCGCCGACAGCCGCTGAACGCGATGAAGAAGAGCGGTTTGACCGCAGCATTTTCAACAAAATGGCGGAACTCGGCTTAACCGGCATTCCGTGGCCGGAAGAGTACGGCGGCATCGGCAGCGACTATTTGGCGTATGTCATCGCCGTTGAGGAACTGTCGCGCGTCTGCGCTTCAACCGGGGTGACGCTCTCCGCCCACATTTCGCTCGCCAGCTGGCCGATTTACAAGTTCGGCACGGAAGAGCAAAAGCAGAAGTATTTGCGCGCCTTGGCGACCGGGGAAAAGCTCGGGGCGTACGGGCTGTCCGAGCCGGGGGCCGGGTCTGACGTCGCGTCGATGAAAACGCGCGCTGTAAAAGACGGCGACCATTACGTGTTAAACGGGTCGAAAGTATGGATCACCAACGGCGGCGAGGCGGAAATTTACGTCGTCTTTGCCGTCACCGACCCGGAAAAGCGGCATAAAGGAATCAGCGCCTTTATCGTCGAGAAAGGGACGCCGGGCTTTTCAATCGGCAAAAAAGAAAAGAAACTCGGCATCCGTTCGTCGCCGACGACCGAGCTCATTTTTGAAGACTGCCGCATCCCGAAAGAAAACTTGCTCGGCCGAGAAGGAGAAGGGTTCAAAATCGCCATGATGACGCTTGACGGCGGCCGAAACGGCATTGCCGCCCAAGCGGTCGGCATCGCTCAAGGGGCGCTTGACGCCGCAGTCGATTACGCCAAGCAGCGCGTCCAGTTTGGCAAACCGATTGCCGAGCAGCAAGGCGTCGCCTTTAAACTCGCCGATATGGCGACGGCGATTGAAGCAGCGCGGCTCTTGACGTATCAAGCGGCATGGCTTGAGTCAAACGGCCTGCCGTACGGCAAAGCGTCGGCGATGGCGAAGTTGTTTGCCGGCGACACAGCCATGAAAGTGACCGTTGAGGCGGTGCAAATTTTCGGCGGCAACGGCTACACGAAAGACTATCCAGTTGAGCGGTTTATGCGCGATGCGAAAATTACGCAAATTTACGAAGGAACGCAAGAAATTCAGCGTCTCGTCATTTCGCGCATGTTGACGCGCGATTAACGCCGCGCCTCTGTTCAGCGGCGCCGCGGCGGCTGGCCGCCGTTTGCGCACCGCTCGGCACATCGATGGACTGGCGAAGCCGTCCATTCTGCTTTGCACTCTTAGCGCCCGCACCAACGGCGGGGGGAGCGGGCGCCGCTTCGCCGCCAAACGGGGATAGGGGGGAGAGGAACCGGTCATGAAAAAGCGGGAAGTAATCGCCTCAGTCAAAGACGAAAAGCTCGTGAAAAAACGGCGCAATGAAATGATTAAAGGCGCCATTTCGCTGTTTAAACAAAAAGGCTTCCACCAAACGACGACAAGGGAGATCGCCAAAGCGTCCGGATTTAGCATCGGCACGTTGTACGAGTACATCCGCAAGAAAGAAGACGTCCTCTATCTCGTGTGCGACCGCATTTACGACGAGGTGCGGGAGCGGACGGAACAAGACCTCGGTGCCCACCATGGCACGATCGAAGGGTTAAGGCGCGCCATTGCCCACTATTTCCGCGTTGTTGATGAACTCGATGATGAAGTGCTCGTCATGTATCAAGAAGTGAAAGCGCTAAGCAAAGAATCGCTGCCGTATGTGTTGAATAAAGAACTCGATATGGCGGCGATTTTCGAACATATTTTGCGCGCATGCGTTGAGAGCGGGGCGTTGCAGCTTTCTGAAAGCGAAATCCGCCTGTTCGCCCACAACATCGTCTTTCTTGGGCAAATGTGGGCGTTCCGTCGTTGGGTGCTGCGGAAAATGTATACACTCGATGAATATATCGAACTGCAAACCAAGTTTTTATTAAAGGGGATTATGGAGAAACAGCGAGTCTAAAAGGGGAGAAGAAACGATGGCGCACATTTACCGTCCGAAGCATCACGTCCGCTTTGTGACTGCATCGAGCTTGTTTGACGGCCATGACGCCTCAATCAACATTATGCGCCGCATTTTGCAGGCGAGCGGCGCCGAGGTCATCCATTTAGGCCATAACCGTTCGGTCGAAGAAATCGTCAACGCCGCCATTCAAGAAGACGTGCAAGGCATTGCCGTCTCCTCGTACCAAGGCGGGCATATGGAGTTTTTTAAATATATGTATGACCTGCTTCAAGAGCGGGGCGCATCCCATATCCGCATTTACGGCGGCGGGGGCGGCGTCATCATCCCGCGGGAAATCAAGGAGCTGCACGAGTATGGCATCGCCCGCATTTTCTCGCCGGAAGACGGCCGACGCCTCGGCCTGCAAGGAATGATTAACGTCATGCTTGAAGAATGCGATTTTCCGACCGTGACTGCCGTGACCGATGAAATCGAACGGCTCCAAACCGGCGATGTGCAAGCCGTGGCCCGGCTCATCACGCTGTGCGAATACCGCGCCGAGGCGACGGATGAGGCGGCGGCCGCCGCTGAAGCAGCGATTGCGCAAGTGAAGACGATGGAAAAGCGTGTGCCGGTCCTCGGCATCACCGGCACGGGCGGGGCGGGGAAAAGTTCGCTCACCGATGAGCTCGTGCGCCGCTTTTTAAATGAAATTCCGGATATCAAAATCGCCATTTTGTCCGTCGACCCGACGAAACAAAAAACGGGCGGGGCGCTGTTAGGCGACCGGATCCGGATGAATGCCATCCATTCGCCGCGCGTCTATATGCGGAGCCTTGCGACGCGCCATTCCCGCTCTGAGCTGTCGCCGGCGATCCGCGACGCCATTTCGGTCGTCAAAGCGGCCGGTTTTGATCTCGTCATTGTCGAAACGAGCGGGATCGGCCAGGGCGATGCCGCCATTACCGAAGTATGCGACGTTTCGATGTATGTGATGACAAGCGAATTCGGAGCGCCAACGCAGCTTGAGAAAATCGATATGATCGATTACGCCGATTTGATCGCCATTAACAAGTTTGAACGCAAAGGCTCGGAAGATGCAAAACGGCAAGTGCAGAAGCAGTATCAACGAAGCCATCAGCTGTTTGACCGCGATCTATCGGAAATGCCGGTATACGGCACGATCGCCAGCCAGTTTAACGACCCGGGCACGAATACGCTTTTTGTCGCACTTGTCGATACGATCAACCGGAAAACGGGAACGAACTGGAAGACGAATTTGAAAACCGTTGCCAACGTTGAAAAGCATAACGTCATCATCCCGAATGAGCGCCGCTACTATTTGCGCGAAATCGCGGAGACGGTCCGCTCGTACCACCGCCGCGCCGAGCAGCAAGTCGAGGTGGCCCGACGCCTCTTCCAAATCGAAGGGGCCATCGAAGCGGCGAAGGAACGGGACGAAGCTGAAGACGTGATCCGCGCGCTCGAAACGCTCAAAGCCGATTACGAAGCGAAGCTGACGCCCGAATCGAAGCGCATTTTGGCGACATGGGAAGAGACGAAAGCGAAATATGCGGCGAAGACATTCGTGACAAAAGTGCGGGACAAAGAAATTGTCACCGAACTGACGACGAAAACGTTGTCCGGTTTGGACATTCCGAAAGTCGTCTTGCCGAAATTCAAAGACTACGGGGAAATTTTGCGCTGGGTGTATAAAGAAAACGTCCCCGGCTCGTTCCCGTATACAGCCGGCGTCTTCCCGTTCAAGCGCCAAGGCGAAGACCCGAAACGGCAATTTGCGGGCGAAGGGACGCCGGAGCGCACAAACCGCCGCTTCCACTATTTGTGCAAAGAAGACAAAGCGAAACGGCTCAGCACGGCGTTTGACTCGGTGACGCTTTACGGCGAAGATCCGGACTACCGGCCGGACATTTTCGGCAAGGTCGGCGAAAGCGGCGTCAGCGTTTGTACGCTCGATGACATGAAAAAACTGTACAAAGGATTTGACTTGTGCGATCCGCTCACCTCGGTGTCGATGACGATCAACGGCCCGGCCCCGATTTTGCTGGCGATGTTTATGAACACGGCGATTGACCAGCAAGTCGAGAAAAAAGAGGCCGAGCTTGGCCGCCCGCTCACGCCGGAAGAGTACGAACAAGTGAAAGCGTATACGCTGCAAACGGTGCGCGGCACGGTGCAAGCCGATATTTTAAAAGAAGACCAAGGGCAAAATACGTGCATTTTCTCAACCGACTTTGCCTTGAAAATGATGGGCGACATCCAAGAGTATTTCATCAAGCACCGCGTCCGCAACTATTATTCGGTGTCGATTTCCGGCTACCATATCGCCGAAGCCGGCGCCAACCCGATTACGCAACTGGCGTTTACGCTTGCGAACGGCTTTACGTATGTCGAGTATTACTTGAGCCGCGGCATGCACATTGACGATTTTGCGCCGAACTTGTCGTTTTTCTTCAGCAACGGCCTCGATCCGGAATATTCGGTCATCGGCCGCGTTGCGCGCCGCATTTGGGCGGTCGTCATGCGCGAAAAATACGGCGCCAACGAACGAAGCCAAAAACTGAAATACCATATTCAAACGTCCGGCCGTTCGCTGCACGCGCAAGAGATTGACTTTAACGACATTCGCACGACGCTGCAGGCGCTGTTGGCGATTTACGACAATTGCAACTCGCTGCACACGAACGCCTATGACGAAGCGATCACCACACCGACCGAGGAGTCGGTCCGGCGGGCGATGGCGATCCAGCTCATTATTACAAAAGAGTTTGGCTTGGCGAAAAACGAAAATCCGCTTCAAGGGTCGTTCATTATCGAAGAGCTGACCGACCTAGTGGAAGAAGCGGTGCTGCAAGAGTTCGAACGGTTGAACGACCGCGGCGGCGTGCTCGGGGCGATGGAGACGCAATATCAGCGCGGCAAAATTCAAGACGAGTCGCTTTATTACGAAACGAAAAAACATAGCGGCGAGCTGCCGATCATCGGCGTCAATACGTTCTTAAACCCGAATCCGCCGTCAGAGGAGGAGCTGAACAACATCCAGCTCGCCCGGGCGACGTATGAAGAAAAAGAGACGCAAATCCGCAATTTGCGCGAATTCCAAGAGCGGAATAAAGACAAAGCCGGTCCAGCGCTCGAACGGCTGAAGCAAGTGGCGACAAGCGGCGGCAACATTTTCGAAGAATTGATGGAAACCGTGAAAGTCGCCAGCCTCGGGCAAATCACCCGCGCCTTGTACGAAGTCGGCGGGCAATACCGGCGGAATATGTAGAACGGCGCAAACGTTGCCAAGAGGAGAAAAGGAAGAGACGCCGGTTCAAGAGGAACGAAGGCCGTCCCGCCTGCAGGGGCGGCTCTCTTTTGCTTTTTTCGCCAAATATGTAGCATAAACCCCGACAATTTGTTTATAATGAATGGTATGTATTCCACTTGCATTCATTTGTTTCATTATATAGAAGGGGAGTGCTGAACTTGAGCCTGCAGCAGCAATACTCGCCAGAGGAATTGCAGGAGATGTCGTTCGTCGAACTGGCGAACCTCATTTTGCTTGACAAGCGCGAGGCGCTGCCGTTCGACCAAATCGTCCGCGAAGCCGCGGTATTAACCGGCATGGCGGAAGACGACATCGCCGCGCGGCTTGCCCAATATTATACCGATTTAAACATCGACGGGCGGTTTATTTGCGTTGGGGAAAACGTCTGGGGGCTGCGTGCGTGGTATCCGTTTGACCAGACGGAAGACGAAACGGTGACGATCGTCAAGCCGAAGAAGAAGAAAAAAGCGCTTGATGATGAATACGATGATTACGAAGAGCTGCTTGACGAAGAGGATCTCGATTACGACGATCTTGATGACTACGATGAGGAAGAGCTCGAGCTTGACGACGAAGAGCTGCTCGAAGACGAGGAATTCGATCTGGACGAAGACGTTGCTTTTGACGATGAGAACATTCTCGACGACGAACCGTTTGATTTGGACGATGAACCGCTTGACGAAGAGCTGGATCTCGAGGAAGCGGAGGAAGACGAATAACCGCTTGACTTTGTTTGAGGAATTCGGTACAATGTGTGTTGGGCTCTTGAAAAATGGACGAATTCATCAGTCGCTCCCTTACATATGGTAAGCGGAGCGTTTTTTTATTTGCCCTTTCGCAAACACTGTTATTGTAACTTCGGCAAGGGGGAAGACAAAATGACGAAATACATTTTTGTGACGGGCGGTGTCGTTTCTTCGCTCGGGAAAGGGATCACAGCTGCGTCGCTCGGGCGGCTCTTGAAAAATCGCGGCCTGAACGTGACGATTCAAAAGTTCGACCCGTACATTAACGTCGACCCGGGAACGATGAGCCCGTATCAGCACGGCGAAGTGTTCGTCACCGATGACGGCGCGGAAACGGATTTGGACTTAGGCCATTATGAGCGGTTCATCGATATTAATTTGAACAAATACAGCAACGTCACGACCGGGAAAATCTACTCCGCCGTCATCCGCAAAGAGCGGCGCGGCGATTACCTCGGCGGCACGGTGCAAGTCATTCCGCACATCACGAACGAAATCAAAGAGCGCGTCTTCCGCGCCGGCCGGGAAACGAACGCCGATGTCGTCATTACGGAAATCGGCGGCACGGTCGGCGACATTGAATCGTTGCCGTTTTTGGAAGCCATCCGCCAAATCAAAAGCGACGTCGGCCGCGAAAATGTCATGTACATTCATTGCACGCTTGTGCCATACATCAAGGCAGCCGGGGAAATGAAAACGAAGCCGACGCAGCACAGCGTGAAAGAACTGCGCAGCCTCGGCATCCAGCCGAACGTCATCGTCGTCCGTACAGAAATGCCGATGCCGCAAGAGATGAAAGACAAAATCGCTCTCTTTTGCGACATCGACCCGAAGGCAGTCATTGAGTGCCGCGATGCGGACACGCTCTATGCGGTGCCGCTTATGCTTCAAGAACAAAAGCTCGATCAAATCGTCTGTGAACATTTGCGCCTCAACTGCCGTGAAGCAGATATGACGGAGTGGAAAGCGCTCGTCGAGAAAGTGCGAAACTTGTCGAAAACGACGAAAATCGCCCTCGTCGGCAAGTATGTTGAACTGCCGGACGCCTACATTTCGGTCGTCGAGGCCCTTCGCCATGCCGGCTATGCATTTGATACAGACATTGAGATCCAATGGGTGAATGCGGAGCACGTCACGCGCGACAATGTGGCGGAGTTGCTGAAAGACGCGGACGGCATTTTGGTTCCGGGCGGGTTTGGCGACCGCGGCGTGGAAGGGAAAATCGAGGCGATCCGCTACGCCCGCGAGCAGCGCGTGCCGTTTTTGGGCATTTGCTTAGGAATGCAGCTCGCCTCGATTGAATTTGCCCGCCATGTTGTCGGGTTGTCTGGCGCCCATTCGTCCGAGTTTGACCCGAATACGCCGCATCCGATCATCGACTTGCTTCCAGAGCAAAAGGATGTCGAAGATTTAGGCGGCACGCTTCGCCTCGGCCTGTATCCGTGCAAGCTGCAGGAAGGAACGCTCGCCTACGCTGCGTACGGCGATGAAGTCATTTACGAACGCCATCGCCATCGGTATGAATTCAACAATCAATACCGCCATCTATTAGAAGAGCATGGCTTCGTCTTCTCCGGCACGAGCCCGGATGGACGGCTTGTGGAAATCATCGAGCTGAAAGACCATCCGTGGTTTGTCGCCGCGCAGTTCCATCCTGAATTCACCTCGCGCCCGACGCGGCCGCAGCCGCTCTTCCGCGAGTTTGTCAAAGCGGCGCTGCAATCAAAAGAAGGATATGCCGCCCTAGGCAAGGGGACGGTATAGCCTCCGGCGGCGCAGCAAGAAAGAGGGTGTCCCAACGCAACGGGACACCCTCTCTTTTTAGGCATATTCTTGCAAAATGTCATCAAGCAACACGACAAGCCCATAGTAGATGAACGAAGCGGCGGTCACGGTCGGCATGGCGATGCGACGCCCGTCTTCCGTCGGCACGAGCGGGCGGGACAGTTTGCTGTCGATATGGACAGCGGCCAGCTCCGCCAAGCCCGGCTCGTCTTTGACGAGCGCTGAGACGGCGACCGTATCAACGCCGTGCCCCTGCAGCTGTTCCACGAGGCGGATCGCTTCGTTGTCGTTGGAAAAACGGGCGAATACGAGCGCCCGGTCCGTTTCGTTCCAATCGCCCGCTTCCCTTGATTCGATGCGCGCCGCCTTTGGCAGCCGATCCGGACCGAGAAGCGCGGCGGTGACAACCGCGTCCAATTCGCCTGCTCCGTACAGCCAGATGCGCCCGTCGCCGACGACCGCCTGGGCGAGCAGGCGCGCCCCGTCCTCAAGCGCCCACTCCTCGTCCGCCGCGATTTTTTGCAGCAGCCCGATCGTTTGCGTCGCCAAAATTTTCATCATTTGGCCTCCTTTCGCCGCTATTATACAAAATCCGTAAATGATCCGAAAAGCAAGCAGGAAATACGTTCGGGAAATGCGAAACATTAATAGGGAGAAAACAGGGAATAGAGGTGCATAAATGTGGGCAACAAAATTTTAATCGTCGACGACCAGTACGGCATCCGCATCTTGTTAAATGAAGTGTTTCAGCGGGAAGGGTACGTGACTTATCAGGCGGCCAACGGCATGCAGGCGTTGGAAATCGTCCGCAAACACCATCCCGACCTCGTGCTTCTCGATATGAAAATTCCCGGCATGGACGGCATTGAAATTTTAAAGCGGCTCAAAGACATCGACCCGGACATCAAAGTGATCATTATGACCGCGTACGGCGAGCTGGATATGATTCAGGAAACGAAAGAGCTTGGGGCGCTCATGCATTTTGCCAAGCCATTTGACATCGACGACTTGCGCGCCGCCGTCAAAAGCCATCTTTCTTCGTAAAGCTCTTTTTTGTGTCAGCTGCACTAACGAAGGGAATGGTTGCTGTTTTGCCGGCAAGTTGGTATGCTTATTAACGTAGATGCATTTTGCGCCTGTCGGCCTATGTTTCGCCATGGCGACAAAGACGACGATCAACTAAGGAGGATGTAACCATGCCGTTAGTATCGATGAAAGAGATGCTCAACGAGGCGCTGCGCGGCAAATATGCGGTCGGCCAATTCAACATCAACAACTTGGAATGGACGCAAGCGATTTTAGCGGCCGCCGAAGAAGAAAAATCGCCGGTCATTCTCGGCGTCTCCGAAGGGGCGGCCCGTTACATGGGCGGGTTTAAAACGGTCGTCAACATGGTAAAAGGCTTAATGGAAGACATGAACATCACCGTTCCGGTCGCCATCCATCTTGACCATGGTTCGAGCTTTGAAAAATGCAAAGCGGCGATCGATGCTGGGTTCACCTCGGTCATGATTGACGCCTCCCATCATCCGTTTGAGGAAAACGTCCGCATTACCTCACAAGTCGTAGAGTACGCCCATGCGCGCGGCGTCTCGGTTGAAGCCGAGCTCGGCATTGTCGGCGGGCAGGAAGATGACGTCATCGGCGAAGGCGTCATTTACGCCGATCCGAAAGAATGTGAAGAACTTGTCAAACGGACAGGCATCGACTGCCTTGCTCCGGCGCTCGGTTCGGTGCACGGCCCGTACAAAGGGGAGCCGAAGCTCGGGTTTGCCGAAATGGAGCAAATCCGCGATTTGACCGGCATTCCGCTCGTTTTGCACGGCGGCACCGGCATTCCAACTGAACAAATTCAGCGCGCCATTTCCCTTGGCACATCGAAAATCAACGTCAATACGGAAAACCAAATCGCCTTTACCAAAGTGGTCCGTGAACTGCTTGCCAAAGACCCGAACGTCTACGATCCGCGCAAAATTATCGGTCCGGGCCGCGACGCGATCAAAGCGACGGTCATCGGCAAAATGCGCGAATTCGGCTCGTCCGGAAAAGCGGCGCAATAACGAGCAAACGGCAAGATCGGCCTGGCAGGCAGCTTTCGGTCGTCACCCGGGCTTGCCTGCCTGCGTCCAAATAATGACAAGGAGGGATACGTAGTGAAATTTTTCATTGATACCGCCAATTTGGAAGAAATTAAACACGCCCATGAGCTCGGCATTTTGGCCGGCGTCACGACCAACCCGAGCTTAGTGGCGAAAGAAAACGTTTCGTTCCATGACCGGCTGCGCGAAATTACATCCATCGTCTCCGGTTCGGTGAGCGCCGAGGTCATTTCGACCGATGCGGCCGGCATGATTGAGGAAGGAGAAGAGCTGGCGAAAATCGCTCCGAACATTACCATTAAAGTGCCGATGACGCCGGAAGGGTTAAAAGCGGTAAAAACGTTCAGCGAAAAAGGCATTAAAACGAATGTGACGCTCGTGTTTACCGCCAACCAGGCGCTATTGGCGGCGCGCGCCGGCGCGACATACGTTTCTCCGTTCCTCGGCCGCCTCGATGACATCGGCCATAATGGCTTAGAGCTCATTTCCACGATTGCGGACATTTTCAACATTCACGGCATCGAAACGGAAATCATCGCAGCTTCGATCCGCCACCCGCACCATGTGACGGAAGCAGCGTTGCGCGGGGCGCACATCGCCACCGTCCCGTACAAAGTGCTGATGCAATTGTTCCACCATCCGCTCACCGATCAAGGAATCGAGAAGTTTCTTGCCGACTGGAATCGGCAACAATGAAAATAAGGCGTTTGCCTCTAAAGGCAAGCGGGCTCACCCCGCCCGGCCCGGGGTGGGGTGCTGAGCCCGCCCGGCCTTGTCTTCTCATCCGAAAGGTGAAGCCACTTCCGAGCAAAGAAGGGAGACGACGATGGATAAAATCAAAATCATCGGCGGGGATCGGCTGCAGGGAACAATCAAAGTGAGCGGCGCGAAAAACAGCGCGGTCGCCTTGATTCCGGCAGCGATTTTGGCCGAGTCGCCGGTGACGATCGAAGGATTGCCGGACATTTCCGATGTGCGCATTTTAGGAAGCTTGATCGAAGAAATCGGTGGTTCGTTTTCATTTGACGGCAAGAAGGCGGTCATCGACCCGACGAACATGGTTTCCATGCCGCTTCCGAACGGAAAGGTGAAAAAGCTGCGCGCTTCATACTATTTGATGGGCGCGATGCTCGGACGCTTCAAAAAAGCGGTTGTCGGCCTGCCGGGCGGCTGCCACCTCGGACCGCGCCCGATCGATCAGCACATTAAAGGGTTTGAAGCGCTCGGCGCCACCGTCACGAACGAGCAGGGCGCCATCTATTTGCGCGCTGAGGAGCTTCGCGGAGCCCGCATTTTTTTGGACGTCGTCAGCGTCGGCGCGACGATCAACATCATGCTGGCGGCGGTGCGCGCCAAAGGGCGGACGATTATCGAAAACGCGGCAAAAGAGCCGGAAATCATTGATGTGGCGACGCTGCTCTCCAACATGGGCGCGAAAATTAAAGGCGCAGGCACCGATGTCATCCGCATCGACGGCGTCGAAAAATTATCGGGCTGCCGCCACGCCATCATTCCGGACCGGATTGAAGCCGGCACGTACATGATTGCCGCTGCAGCGATGGGCAATGAAGTCGTCGTCGACAACGTCATCCCGCAGCACGTCGAATCGCTGACGGCCAAACTGCGCGAAATGGGCGTGCGCGTCGAGACGGGAGAAGACCAAATTCTCGTCTGCGGCTCTGATGTTTTGAAAGCGGTTGACGTCAAGACGCTCGTCTACCCCGGTTTCCCAACCGATTTGCAGCAGCCGTTTACCGCCTTATTGACAAAAGCGAACGGCACAAGCATCGTCACGGATACCATTTACAGCGCCCGCTTCAAACACGTCGATGAGCTGCGGCGCATGAACGCCAACGTAAAAGTGGAAGGCCGCTCGGCCATTGTCACCGGCCCGGTCCAATTGCAAGGGGCGAAAGTGAAGGCGAGCGATTTGCGCGCCGGGGCCGCGCTTGTGATTGCCGGACTGATGGCTGATGGGGTGACGGAAATTACCGGCGTCGAGCATATCGACCGCGGCTACAGCGGCTTAGTCGAGAAGCTGTCCGCACTCGGCGCCGCCATTTGGCGCGAAAAAATGACGGATGAAGAAATCGAGCAAGTGAAAAATGTTTGATAGTCCAACAGCAAAGGGGAAGGGGAGAACAGCGATGGAACGAAGCTTATCGATGGAGCTCGTGCGCGTGACCGAGGCGGCGGCGCTCGCCGCCGCCCGCTGGATGGGGCGCGGGAAAAAAAATGAAGCTGATGAGGCCGCTACTTCAGCGATGCGCGATGTGTTTGACACCGTGCCGATGAAAGGGACGGTCGTCATCGGCGAAGGGGAGATGGACGAAGCGCCGATGCTGTATATCGGGGAGAAGCTCGGCAACGGCTACGGCCCGCGCGTTGACGTCGCCGTTGACCCGCTCGAAGGTACGAACATCGTCGCGTCCGGGGGCTGGAACGCCTTGGCGGTCGTCGCGGTCGCCGACCACGGCCATTTGCTTCATGCGCCCGATATGTACATGGAGAAAATCGCGGTCGGCCCGGAAGCGGTCGGCATGATTGATATTGAGGCGCCGATCATCGACAATTTAAAAGCGGTGGCGAAGGCGAAAAATAAGGATATTGAAGACGTCGTCGCCATCGTCCTCAACCGTCCGCGCCATGAGCGGCTCATCCAAGAACTGCGCGAAGCCGGTGCGCGCATTAAGCTGATTAATGACGGTGACGTCGCCGCCGCCATTAACACGGCGTTCGACCATACCGGCGTCGACATTTTGTTCGGCTCCGGCGGTGCGCCGGAAGGAGTGCTCGCGGCGGTTGCGTTAAAATGCCTCGGCGGCGAGCTGCAAGGAAAACTGCTGCCGCAAAACGAGGCCGAGCTCGAGCGCTGCAAGAAAATGGGCATTGACGTCAACAAAGTGCTGCGCATGGACGATTTGGTGAAAGGGGACGACGCCATTTTTGCCGCCACCGGCGTCACGGACGGCGAACTGTTGCGCGGCGTTCAGCTCAAGGGGGCGTACGGCCTCACCCACTCGGTCGTCATGCGCGCCAAATCCGGCACTGTCCGCTTTATCGAAGGGCGGCACAGCTTGAAGAAAAAACCGAATTTGGTCATTAAGTGAGACGTTCCGCCGACGGGCCGGAGCGCCTACACCGCTCATTGGAATCAAACGACGCCATCCCGCGGCTTTCCTTTCCATCCGTCTTGGCGGCGCCGGCATCGAGAGGCGCCGCTTTGCCCGGAACGAAAAAAAGATTGATTAAAAAGCGGAAAAAAGGGTAAAATAGTCGTGTTGCTTATGCAAAAATAAGCTCTGCCATTCTACTTCATTTCAGCCTTCATTATCTTCTTATACGAAATGAGATCCCTTCGCCTGTCGAACGATGCCCGAACAAACACGATGGGAGAATAGGAAACTTTGCAAAGTGTGGTGTCAAAATGGAATTAACGTTAGCGGCTTTAGAAAACATGAAGCTCAAAGAGCTGTATGAGCTCGCCAAGCAATACAAAATTTCTTATTACAGCAAGTTGACGAAAAAAGAGCTTATTTTTGCCATTTTGAAAGCGCGTGCCGAACAAGACGGCCTCTCGTTCATGGAAGGCGTTCTCGAAATCATTCCGTCGGAAGGATTCGGTTTTTTGCGTCCGGTCGGCTATTCCCCGAGCTCGGAAGACATTTACATTTCCGCTTCCCAAATCCGCCGTTTTGATCTGCGCAATGGGGACAAAGTATCCGGCAAGGTGCGGCCGCCGAAAGAGAACGAACGCTACTTCGGCTTGCTTCATGTCGAAGCGGTCAACGGCGAAGACCCCGAAATCGCCAAGGAACGCGTCCACTTTCCGGCGTTGACACCGCTTTATCCGAACCGGCAAATGAAGCTCGAAACGACCCCGGACAAGCTGTCGACCCGCATCATCGACTTGATCGCGCCGGTCGGCTTCGGCCAGCGCGGATTGATCGTCGCGCCGCCGAAAGCCGGGAAAACGATGCTGCTGAAAGAAATCGCCAACAGCATTACGACGAACCATCCAGATGTCGAGTTGATCGTCTTGCTCATTGACGAGCGGCCCGAAGAAGTGACCGACATTGAGCGGTCGGTGCAAGGAGAAGTCGTCAGCTCGACGTTTGACGAGGTGCCGGAAAACCATATCCGGGTGTCTGAACTCGTCCTGGAGCGGGCGATGCGGCTTGTTGAACATAAGCGCGATGTCGTCATTTTGATGGACAGCATCACGCGCCTCGCCCGCGCGTACAACCTGGTCATTCCGCCGAGCGGGCGCACGCTCTCGGGCGGGATCGATCCGGCGGCGTTTCATCGGCCGAAGCGCTTTTTCGGCGCGGCGCGCAACATTGAAGAAGGCGGCAGCCTGACGATTTTGGCGACCGCCCTCATCGACACCGGGTCACGCATGGATGACGTCATTTACGAAGAGTTCAAGGGGACGGGCAACATGGAGCTCCATCTCGACCGCTCGCTCGCCGAGCGCCGCATTTTCCCGGCCATCGACATTCGCCGCTCCGGGACGCGCAAAGAGGAGCTGCTCATCCCGAAAGAACATTTAGAAAAACTGTGGGCGATTCGCAAAACGATGGCCGACTCGCCGGATTTTATCGAGCGGTTTTTGAACAAACTGCGCCGCACAAAATCAAACGAAGAGTTTTTCGCGCTGCTTGAGCAAGAATGGAGAAACGGCGGCCCGCTTCGCCTATAACAAGCTGGCGGAATTTGTCGGGAATCGCCCGTTGCAAATGAGCGGAAAAGCTGTTATAATCTTAACATGTGTGTTTGGACCAACATCGATGTGTTCATACGATGAACCGTCTGCACCGGCCGGGCCGCTTCCGCGAAGCCCCGGCCGTTCCATGCGCGGTGCCCGGCCAAACCGGGAGAAGTCTTGGCTTGGCTGAGCCCGCACGAACGAATAACTCTGTTTCGATGAGATACAGGGCGGAAGGAGATGAAAACGATGAAACAAGGGATCCATCCAGCGTACAAAAAAGTAATCGTCCGCTGCGCATGCGGAAACGAGTTCGAAAGCGGTTCGGTCAAAGACGAACTGCGCGTTGAGATTTGCTCGGAATGCCATCCGTTCTTCACGGGCAAACAAAAATTCGTTTCGGCAGCGGGCCGCGTCGATAAATTCAATAAAAAATACGGCCTTAAGTAACCAAGGACGGACGAAAGCAGGCAAGCGCACCGCTTGCCTGCTTTTTCGTGAAACTAGATGGACGGCCCCTGTCGTCAGGGTGCCCCGGCCGTTTTGGCCTGGCCTGGCAGGGGCGCTCATCGTTTCGATGACAGTGTGGAGCGAAAGGAGAGGGCCCGATGTACGTGATGACGCAGTCCGGCTGGCTCGAAGTCATTTGCGGCAGCATGTTTTCCGGCAAATCGGAAGAGCTGATCCGCCGCATCCGCCGCGCTCAGTTTGCCAAACAGGAAGTGAAGGTGTTCAAACCAACGATCGACAACCGTTACCGCGAAGATGCCGTCGTGTCGCATAACGGCAATTCGGTGATCGCCATTCCGGTCGCGACGCCGGCGGAAATGTTTCGTTACATTTCCGCCGCCACCGATGTCGTCGCCATCGATGAAGTGCAATTTTTTTCTGATGACATTATCGACGTCGTCCAAACGCTCGCCGACCGCGGCTATCGCGTCATCGCCGCCGGGTTGGATCAAGATTTCCGCGGCGAACCGTTTGGGCCGGTGCCAGCGCTGATGGCGATCGCCGAGTCGGTGACGAAGCTGCAAGCGGTATGCACGGTGTGCGGCTCCCCGGCCAGCCGGACGCAGCGGCTCATTAACGGGGCGCCTGCCTCTTATGATGATCCGGTCATTTTGGTCGGCGCCAGCGAAGCGTACGAACCGCGCTGCCGCCATCACCATGAAGTGCCGGGCAAACAGAACAAATGGTACGGCCGCCCGCTTTCCGAACGGGCAGGCGAATGAAGGCGTACATATTCTTGCCTGTTGCGGACATCCTAACAGCAGGGAGGCGAAATGATGAAACGCATCTGGCTGTTAGGGGTTGTTTTGCTTCTTTCTGCCTGCTCGCTCAACCCGGATCACCCGTCCTACCGTCAGCAAAGCGAAGACAAAAACGGCACGCGGCTGATGACGGACGGACGGCCGAAAATCGATGCCGACCGCGACTTGTACAACAACTTTGACGATCCGGAAAAAACGCGGCAAAATCCGAACTTCATCAGTTTGACCGAAGGAAGCGAAAATCAGCGCGCCGATACGCGCAAAGCAATGCAGCTGATCGAGCGGCACACCGACTATCGCCCCGTTTCCGTTTGGTTTCACGGCGGCAATATGTATGTCACCGTCGATGTGCCGGATGAGTTGTCTGCTGCAGAGCGGCGGCGCGAGGCGAGCCGCATCGACAAATTGTTGACAAAAGCGATTCCGACATACGAAATTGTTGTGCGCTTGAACTAAAAGCTCCCGCTTGCGAACAGCGGGAGTTTTTGTTTGGCCTTTTTTCATGATATAATTTGAAATTAGACTGTGTGGAAAAACAGAGGTGAGTGATGTGTTTGACCGGTTGGAAGCTGTCGAACAACGGTATGAGAAGCTGAATGAACTTTTAATGGATCCGGAAGTCATCAACGATCCGAAAAAACTGCGCGATTATTCGAAAGAGCAGGCTGATTTGGCGGAAACGGTGCAAACGTACCGTGAATACAAATCGGTTCGCGACCAACTCGCGGAAGCGAAGGCGATGCTTGAGGAAAAGCTCGATCCGGAGCTGCGGGAGATGGTGAAAGAGGAAATTGACGAGCTGGAAGAACGGGAAGAGGCGCTTGTTGGAAAGCTGAAAGTGCTGCTTTTGCCGAAAGACCCGAACGATGAGAAAAACGTCATTATGGAAATCCGCGCGGCCGCCGGCGGTGAAGAGGCAGCGCTGTTTGCCGGCGACTTGTACCGGATGTATACGCGCTATGCGGAATCGCAAGGGTGGAAGACGGAAGTGATCGAAGCGAGCCCGACCGGCCTCGGCGGCTATAAAGAAATCATTTTTATGGTCAACGGAAAAGGCGCATATTCGAAGCTCAAGTTTGAAAACGGCGCGCATCGCGTCCAGCGCGTCCCGGAAACGGAGTCAGGCGGGCGCATCCATACGTCGACGGCGACGGTCGCCTGCCTGCCGGAGATGGAAGAAATCGAAGTCGAAATCAATGAAAAAGACATTCGCGTCGACACGTTCGCCTCAAGCGGACCGGGTGGGCAAAGCGTCAACACGACAATGTCGGCCGTGCGCCTCACCCATATTCCGACCGGCATTGTTGTCACGTGCCAAGACGAAAAATCGCAAATCAAAAACAAAGAAAAAGCGATGAAAGTATTGCGCGCCCGCATTTATGACAAGTACCAGCAAGAAGCGCGCGCCGAATATGACCAAACGCGCAAGCAGGCAGTCGGCACCGGCGACCGTTCCGAGCGCATCCGGACGTACAACTTCCCGCAAAACCGCGTCACGGACCACCGCATCGGATTGACGATCCAAAAGCTCGATCAAGTGCTCGATGGCCACCTCGACGAAATTATCGAGGCGCTCATTTTGGACGATCAGGCGAAAAAATTGGAGCAAGCGAACGATGCGTCGTAACGTCCACGAAGTCCTCGCCTGGGCTTCTTCTTTTTTACGCGCCCATGGAAAAGAAGAACGGGCAGCGGAGTGGCTGCTGTGCCATCATTTGGCCGTCGATCGGGCCGGGCTGTTCGCCCGCTGGCGGGAGCCGGTTGAGGAAGCGTTGTACGAACGGTTTGCGGCCGATGTGCGTCGCCATGCGATGGAGCATGTGCCGATTCAATATTTGATTGGCTATGAATGGTTTTATGGCCGGCCGTTTCTCGTCAACCGCCACGTGTTGATCCCACGTCCGGAAACGGAAGAGCTTGTGCTCGGGGTGCTCGAGCGCCTTCCCCGCCTGTTTGCCGGCCGCCGTCGGATCGATGTCGTTGATGTCGGCACCGGCAGCGGGGCGATCGCCATCACGCTGGCGCTTGAAAACGAGCGGCTGTCCGTGACCGCCACCGACATTTCCAAAGAAGCGCTCGCTGTCGCCAAGGAAAACGCCGAACGGCTTGGCGCGCGCGTCGCATTTCGATGCGGCGATTTGCTGCAGCCGTTTATACAAGGCGGACAGACGGTTGATGTTGTCGTGTCCAACCCGCCGTACATCCCGGAGATGGATGCGGCGGTCCTTTCGCCTGTCGTAAAAGAGCATGAGCCGCATACGGCGCTGTTTGGCGGCCGCGATGGGCTTGACTTTTACCGCCGCTTTGCCCGCGAGCTCCCGCTTGTGCTCGGTGTCCCTTCGCTCGCGGCATTTGAAATCGGCGCCGGGCAGGGAAAAGCGGTGGCGGCGCTCTTGGCTGCAGCGTTTCCAGATGCTGAGATTGAGGTCGCCGTTGATTTGAACGGCAAAGAGCGGATGGTATATATGACAAGAAAAAAATTAGATTGATAGGTTTAAAATGAAGCGGCGCCGTCCACAATGGAAGATGAAAGGACGGTGCCGATCATGGTGATCAAGGGACATTCGCTCGCGATTTGTTTATATATCACTCTATTAATCACAGGTGTGCTCGTTCACTTGTACGGCCAGCAGACGAACGCCGGGGCAAACACCGTTGTCGCCATTCCCGATGAGGCGATTCGCCTGCGCATCTTGGCGAACAGTGACGCCGACAAAGACCAACAGCTAAAGCGAAAAGTGCGCGATGCGGTCAATGCGCAAATCAACGGCTGGGTGGCGGAGCTTACGTCGGTGGACGAAGCGAAGCGCGTCATCCGCTCGCACTTGCCGGAGATCGAGCAAACAGTCGCCCGCGTGCTTCGCCAAGAGCAAAGCAGCCAGTCGTACCATGTGCAGTTTGGCTCAGTTCAGTTTCCGACGAAAGTGTACGGCAATTATGTGTATCCAGCCGGCACGTATGATGCCCTTCTCATTACGCTCGGGGAAGGAAAAGGGGCAAACTGGTGGTGCGTCTTGTTTCCACCGCTTTGTTTTCTCGATTTTTCCAACGGCGATGCGGTCATGATGGCGGCGAACCGATCGCCTGCCGGAACGAATGAACCGGTGTCGGCTGAGAGCGTCCGGTCAATGGAAGCCGGGTCGACGCAAAACAGCGAGGCCGCCGAAGCGGAAGCTGAGGCGATGCGAAGCGGCGAGCAGGCCATCGAGCAGGACGAACCGAAAGAGGAGAGGGATGCGATGGCGGAAACCGAAGATCGCGCCGTTCCGTCCATCCATGCGGATGGCGAGAAGGACAAAGGGGACACGGATGGTCAAGAATCGTCCTTCGTCGTCATGGCCGAGCCGGAACAGCCGGTGGAAGTCAAATTTTTCTTCAAAGAATGGCTCAGCCATCTCATTCCATAAGCATCTATCCACAAAGTTATCCACAAAAACAACAAGTTTATTCACAATTTGTGAATAACTGTGGGAAGAAATCGGGCGGCGATCTGACGCTTGTAAAAAAATCCGCCATTTTCAAGATGAATCACGGCGATGGAGAAGGTGAAACGAGTGAAAACACGTGTTTGGATTGTGGATAATATTGTTGATAAACAGCAAGTTTATCCACAAATACGAGAGGCGGCCGAATGGCTGCGGGCGGGGGAAGTAGTCGCGTTTCCGACCGAAACGGTGTACGGTTTAGGAGCGGATGCCGCCAATACGGCGGCAGTGGAGAAAATTTTTGAAGCCAAAGGGCGGCCAAGCGACAACCCGCTCATCGTCCACGTCGCCAGCCGTGCGCAAGCGGAGGCGGTCGCCACGCCGCTTCCGCCAGTGGCTGAGACGTTAATGGAGCGGTTTTGGCCGGGGCCGCTCACCCTCGTTTTGCCGAAACGAGCGGGGGCCGTGTCCGAGCGAGTGACGGCCGGGCTGCCGACGGTGGCGGTGCGCATGCCGGACCATCCGCTCGCCCTCGCCTTGATTGAAGCGAGCGGTCTGGCGCTTGCCGCTCCAAGCGCGAACCGCTCCGGCAGGCCGAGCCCGACGACAGCCGCGCACGTGCTCGCGGACTTAAACGGGCGAATCGCTGGGGTGATTGACGGCGGTCCGACGGGCATTGGCGTGGAATCGACCGTGCTCGACTGCAGCGGGGACGTGCCGGTGATTTTGCGTCCGGGCGGGGTGACAAAAGAAATGTTAAGCGAAGTGATTGGTCATGTCGCCGAGGCGGCCGGCGGCGGGGACGAACAGGCAGCGCCGAAAGCGCCCGGCATGAAATACACGCATTATGCCCCGAAAGCGCCGCTTTGGATTGTCGCCGGCCCACCGGCGTTTTTGCAGCAGCTCGTGGACGAAAGCCGGGCGGAAGGGAAAACGGTCGGCGTGTTGACGACCGAGGAAAACAAGGACCGGTATGCGGCCGATGTCGTGCTGCCGTGCGGAACGCGCCGCGAGCTGACGACCGTCGCCCATCGCCTGTACGACACGCTGCGTCGGTTTGATGAAACGAATGTCGATCTCATTTACAGCGAGGCATTTCCGGAAGAAGGCCTCGGCGCGGCGATTATGAACCGGCTGCGCAAAGCGGCCGGGGGGCGCGTGATCAGCGGCTAGATGATGGATGACGCGGCCGGCAGGCGAGAAAAAGCGGCGCCGCCGGGCTGAACCGGCAACAAAACGAAGACGGTTTGGGGGCGGTCTATCTTTCATCCGCGCGGCTCGCAACAAAATGGAGACGGTTTTCAAGGGCGGTTGCAACGGCCTTTGGAAATCGTCGTTTTTTTGTCCATCGCTGCTTTGCCGGGCTGCGGCCGTTCCGTGGGCGTGCAGGGCGGGACAACGCCGCCATTCGCCTTTGGGTTGGCAGGAAGCGGCTGGGCCACGCGCCGCTTCTAAAGAGCTCCGGACGCGCATATGCTAGCAGTAAGGCCAGTCCGGGAGGGAAGAGAAATGGGCGCGTTAATCGGCGAGATCATCGCCCTGTCGCTGATGGCGCTGGCGTTAGGGATGGATGCTTTTTCGGTCGCCCTAGGGATGGGGCTGCTGCGCCTTCGGCTCCGGCAAATTTTTTATATCGGGGTGACGATCGGGTTATTTCATATTGTAATGCCGCTAATCGGCATGTTGGTCGGCCGTTTGTTGTCGCGCGAGTTTGGAAGCATCGCGACATATGCGGGCGGGGTGCTGTTGCTATGGCTGGGCGCGCAGATGATTATGGCTTCGTTCCAGCGGGAGGACGGGTCGCAACTATTTCCGCACGGCGCCGGGCTGCTTTTTTTTGCGTTCAGCGTCAGCCTCGACAGCTTTTCCGTCGGGCTGAGCCTCGGCATTTTCGGAGCGCGGACGATGGTGACGATTTTGCTGTTTGGCCTGTTCAGCACGGTGCTGACATGGCTTGGGCTCTTTGTCGGCCGCCATTTTCAGCAATGGCTCGGCTCGTACAGCGAAGCGCTCGGCGGCAGCATTTTGCTCGCGTTCGGGCTGAAGCTGCTTTTTTCTTAACAAACGGGACGGACCGGTTTTTTCTTCCCAGTCGGGGAAAAAGCGGGCTGCCTGCTTTTTTTTGCTCTTTTCCCTATGGTATATTGATGGTAAGTCATTGATGTGAAGAGGTGGTTGTATGCCATATCGCATTTTGTTCGTTTGCACGGGCAATACATGCCGGAGCCCGATGGCCGCTGCGCTGCTGGAGAATAAGCAGCTGCCAGGCGTCGAGGTGAAATCGGCTGGCGTGTTTGCGGCGGAAGGGAGCGAGGCGTCGGTTCACGCCAAGATGGTGTTGAAGGAAAAAGGAATCGAAGCGGCCCACCGCTCCTCGCAGCTGAAAAAAGAGCATATCGACTGGGCGACGCACGTGCTGGCGATGACATCCGGCCATAAAGACATGATCGTCGAGCGTTTCCCAGAAGCGAAGGACAAAACGTTTACGTTGAAGCAGTTCGTCTCGGGAACAGACGGCGACATCGCCGATCCGTTCGGCGGGCCGATTGAAGTGTACCGGGCGGCGCGCGATGAGCTGGAGACGCTCATTGACCGCTTGGCGGAAAAGTTGCAAACAGAACAATGAGGTAAAGAAGTGAGGGGGAACACAAATGGGGGGGACAAGTCATCGGTTCGGTTTGCGCCTGAAGCTCATCGTTTTTACGACAGCGTTGGCGCTGATCACGTATTCAACGAGCGCCTTTTTCTTGTACGTTTTGTATGATCAGTGGTTCGCCTCATGGAACAAAAGCGTGTTCACGATGATCGTGCTGCTCCTTGGCATCTTTTGGTCCGGAGTGCTTGCCTATTTGGCCGCTGGCTGGATTACAAGGCCGCTGCAACGGCTCGAGGAAGCGGCGGCAAAGGCGACAGAAGGGCATATCGATGAGGATGTTCCGCTGCCCTCTTCCCATGATGAAATCCGCTCGCTGGCTGTCGCGTTCAACCGGATGCTCGGCCATTTGCGCGCCGTCGTCGCCAATGTGGAAGAGAGCGCAGCGCGCACGACGGAAAAGACAGCGGAAATGAGGCAGGCGTCCGAAACAGCGTCAAGCCGTGCACGCGATATTGCAGCGACGATTGACGACATTTCCAAAGGGGCGGCGTCTTCGGCCGAGGCGATCCAAGAAGCGGCTGCGGCGGCCGAGGATGTGCTTGCTATCGCCGTGCAAGTCAAAGAAACAGCCGAGCGAGCGGAACAGTCGGTATATGGGATGGCCGAAACGTTGAAGGCAAGCCGCGATATCACCGATTCGCTCATTAGCGGCATCGATCAGCTAGCTGACGATCAAGAACGGTCGCGGGCGGCTGTCAAGCAGCTCGAAGCACACGCCAATCAAATCGGCAACATTACGTTGCTTGTCGCGGACATCGCCGAACAGACGAACTTGCTTGCGCTCAATGCTTCCATTGAGGCAGCCCGCGCCGGCGAGCACGGCCGGGGGTTTGCCGTCGTCGCCGAGGAAGTGCGCAAGCTGGCGGATGAGAGCGCCAAGGCGGTCAAGAAAATCGCGGAACTGGTCGGCAACATTCAAAATGAAGTCGCCCGTGTGGTGGCGCAAATGGACAAGCAGGTGGCTGCTGCCAACGCTGAGGCGGCGAAAGGGGAGCGCACGAATGAGGCCATTGCGGCCATGGCGGCCTCAGCTGATGAAGTGATCCGCGCCGTCCATGACATCGCTGAGCTGGCGAAGCGTCAAATGGGGCATATGGAGCGGGCCGCGGCGCAAACGCAAGAAGTGGCGGCGATTGCTGAGCAGACGTCCGCCGGCGCGCTCGAAGTGGCGGCGGCGACCGAGGAGCAGGCTGCATCGATCAACGATGTGCATAAACTGGCTGGCGAGTTGGTGGAACAGGCCGAACAATTGCAGGCGGCTGTCGCCCGGTTTCGCACCCGTTGATGCACAGGCAAATATGATTTATCGAAAGGAGGAAGGGCGATTCCTCCCTGGCTTTCGCTATCACGGCGAAGCCTAGGGTTCCTCGCCCGAACGTGATGAAAGTTGCGATTGCTTCTGACCATGGTGGAGTTCGCATTCGTGAGGAAATTAAAGCACTGTTGGATGAAATGGGAATCGAGTACATCGATTTCGGCTGCGATTGCGAAACATCGGTCGATTATCCGGATTACGCGCTCCCTGTCGCGGAAAAAGTGGCGCGCGGCGAATTTGACCGCGGCATTTTGATTTGCGGCACCGGCATCGGCATGACGATCGCCGCCAATAAGGTAAAAGGAGTGCGCTGCGCTCTTTGTCATGACGTCTACAGCGCCAAACTGACGCGCTTGCATAACGACAGCAACATCCTCGCGATGGGCGAGCGCGTCATCGGGCCGGGATTGGCACGCGAAATTGCCAAAGCGTGGCTCGAAACGGAATTTGAAGGCGGCCGCCACGCGCGGCGGATCGGCAAAATCGCCGAGTATGAAAACGGACGCTAAGAAACGGTCGAGGCTTGGCTGTTTGGGCGGAATGAGCGGGCGTTTGCAGCGCGCCCGAAGAGAAGGAGGGGGAACATGGACGCACGATTGACCGAATGGCAGCAGCAATGGCAAACGATTTTGCGCGAATTTCGCCGGCAGGCGCCGCTTGGCCGCGGCCAGATCGTGGTGGTCGGCTGCAGCACGAGCGAAGTGCTCGGTGAACGAATCGGCACCGCCGGGTCGACGGATGTGGCAGCCATGTTGTTTGCTGAACTTGATGCATGGCGGCGCGAAACGGGGATCGAGCTCGCCTTTCAATGTTGCGAACATTTGAATCGGGCGCTCGTCGTCGAACGGGAAACGGCGCGTGTCCATGGCCTCGAGATCGTGTCCGTCATCCCAGTGCCGCAAGCGGGCGGAGCGATGGCCGCGTATGCCTACCGGCAGCTGGAAGATCCCGTTGTTGTCGAAGCGGTCCGCGCCGATGCCGGCATCGATATCGGGCATACGTTGATCGGCATGCATCTAAAACCGGTCGCCGTCCCAGTGCGTGTTTCGGTGAAACATGTCGGCCATGCGTACGTCACGCTGGCGAAGACGCGGCCAAAGCTGATCGGTGGCGCCCGCGCCGTCTATACGTTAGAAAACCCGAACAATTTCTGTTCTTTCTAACAATTTCATTCATTTTTCCTTTGAACTTGCCTAGCTGAAGCTGATAAAATAAAAACGAATATTCACTGATTTCGCATAAGGGGGAGCTATTGATGAACTACTTGCCACAACAAGATCCGCAAGTGTTTGCGGCCATTGAGCAAGAGCGGAAACGGCAGCATGCCAAGATTGAGCTCATCGCCTCGGAAAACTTTGTCAGCCGCGCGGTGATGGAAGCGCAAGGATCGGTGCTGACGAACAAATACGCGGAAGGCTATCCGGGCCGCCGCTATTATGGCGGCTGCGAGTACGTCGACATCGTCGAAGAGTTGGCGCGCGAGCGGGCGAAGCAATTGTTCGGGGCGGAGCATGCGAACGTCCAGCCGCATTCGGGGGCGCAGGCGAACATGGCCGTCTATTTCACCGTCCTGAAACCCGGCGACACGGTGCTTGGCATGAATTTGTCGCACGGCGGCCATTTGACGCACGGCAGTCCAGTCAACTTCAGCGGTGTGCAATACAACTTTGTCGAATACGGCGTCGACCCGGAAACCCATGTCATCGATTATGACGACGTGCGCGAGAAAGCGCGCCTTCATCGGCCGAAGCTGATCGTCGCCGGCGCGAGCGCCTATCCGCGCATTATCGATTTCGCCAAATTCCGGGAAATCGCCGATGAAGTCGGCGCCTATTTAATGGTCGACATGGCCCATATTGCCGGTCTTGTTGCGGCAGGTCTCCATCCGAACCCGGTGCCGTACGCCCATTTCGTCACGACGACGACGCATAAAACGTTGCGCGGCCCGCGCGGCGGGATGATTTTATGCCAAGAACAGTTTGCGAAACAAATCGATAAATCGATCTTCCCTGGCATTCAAGGCGGGCCGCTGATGCATGTCATTGCCGCCAAGGCGGTGGCGTTCGGCGAAGCGTTGCAGGACGACTTTAAAGCGTACGCGAAGCGCGTTGTCGATAACGCCAAACGGCTTGCCTCCGCCCTGCAAAACGAAGGGTTCACCCTCGTATCCGGCGGCACGGACAACCATTTATTGCTTGTCGATTTGCGCCCGCAGCAGCTGACCGGAAAAACGGCGGAAAAAGTGTTGGATGAAGTTGGCATTACAGTGAATAAAAACACCATTCCGTACGATCCGGAAAGCCCGTTTGTCACGAGCGGCATCCGCATCGGCACGGCTGCGGTGACGACGCGCGGCTTCGGCCTCGAAGAAATGGACGAAATCGCCGCCATTATTGGTCTTGTGCTGAAAAACACGGACAATGAACAGGCGCTTGAAGAAGCGCGCCGACGCGTCGCGGCTTTAACGGAAAAATTCCCGCTCTACCAAGACTAAAAATGGGGCAAATGAAAGCATACCGCCGCATCAGCCTGGCGGTATGCCTTTTTCATTCGTTCGCCAGTTGAACAGGCGCTCGTTTTCCAGTAGAATGTATAGAAGTGTACCGCATACATACGGAAGAGGAGATGACTTATGGGAAAAGTGTATGTGTTTGACCATCCGCTCATCCAGCATAAATTGACGTATATTCGCGACAAGCACACCGGCACGAAAGAGTTTCGCGAGCTGGTTGATGAAGTGGCGACGTTGATGGCGTTTGAAATTACGCGCGATCTGCCGCTTGAGGAAGTCGAGATCGAAACCCCCGTCAGCAAAGCGAAAGCGAAAGTGATTGCCGGCAAAAAGCTCGGCGTCATCCCGATTTTGCGCGCCGGCATCGGCATGGTCGACGGCATCTTGAAGCTCATCCCGGCGGCGAAAGTCGGCCATATCGGCTTGTATCGCGATCCGGAAACGTTAAAGCCGGTCGAATACTACGTCAAACTGCCGAGCGATGTCGAGGAGCGCGATTTTATCATCGTCGACCCGATGCTCGCGACCGGCGGTTCGGCGGTGGCGGCGATCGAAGCGCTGAAAAAGCGAGGGGCCAAAAGCATTAAGTTCATGTGCCTCATCGCCGCGCCGGAAGGGGTTAAAGCGGTGGAAACCGCGCACCCGGATGTGGACATTTACATCGCTGCCCTTGATGAGCGGCTGAACGACCACGGCTATATCGTCCCCGGCCTCGGCGACGCCGGCGACCGGTTGTTTGGCACGAAATAACCCGAAGCAGGCCGTTGCCCGTACGGTCGAAAGAGGGGGCCGCGTCCAAACGGGGCCCCTCTTTCGACATCGAAACAGGGACGCGTCCAGAGTGAGTCGGTTGCTGTAGGCAGGGAAGTGTCCAAAAACAAAAATATATCATTATACACCATTTTTGTGAAAAGAAAATGAGGAATTGTCACAAATTATTAATATTTGCTCTGTGTGAATGATGTTTTATGTGGGAACACATTGACATTGACCAAGCGGTATTGTATGCTTACAAGGGGTAGATTGAGAAGGTTTTCACTGTCGGAAATGATCTCTGGTCTAAACGGGCGAGGTATGGTAACCATTATGAAAAAAAATAACCGTCATCCTTTTCGGGCCATCGGCTTGATGTCAGCGATCACATCACAGCTAGTCGGCTGTACATTAGTTGGTTTATTTGGCGGCAGATGGGTTGACCGACAATTGGACAGTGAACCGCTTTTCCTTGTTATTGGTTTGTTGCTCGGCTTAGCATCGGGAGTGTTCGCCACGCTGAAAACAATTCGGCGTTTTTTTGGGGAATAAGAAACAATGATTGATAGGATCATAAAACGAATACAAAAGCAATCGTCGGTGCTAATGGTGGGTTATGCGGTAGGATGGATATTGACCAGTTATGAAGCGTGGTTTTTTAGTTTGCTCATTGGAACAGCAACAGGGCTGTACAGCATTCGCTTGCTGGCCCGGCGTGTCATAAAAGCAGGAGAAGCGATGGCCGAGGGACGGCGCCCTCCTTCGCTTGGGACCATGATTCGATTTGCGCTGGCTGCCGCCGTTGCGCTGTTTGTGTCCCGGTATCCCCAACATTTGTCCGTTATGCCGGTCGTCATCGGCTTGGCCACCCCATATATCCTATTGGTAGCAAATCATTTTTTACATAATGACTAATCAGCTGTGTAGAAAGCGAGGTGAGTATTGGTGGATCATAAGGCGCCGCTTTACGAACTGTTTGGCCTTACATTTAACTTGGCCAACGTATTAATGGTGACCATCACCTGTGTCATCGTGCTGGTTATCGCCATTGCGGCGACGCGCAACCTTTCCATGAAACCAACAGGCTTGCAAAACTTTTTGGAGTGGGTTGTCGATTTTGTGAAAGGAATTATCAAAAGCAACATGGACTGGGAGACAGGGGGACGCTTCCATTTACTTGGCTTAACGTTGATCATGTATGTATTTGTCGCTAATATGTTAGGTCTTCCATTTTCTGTCGTTGTCCATGATGAACTATGGTGGAAATCACCGACGGCTGACCCGGCCATTACATTGGCGCTGGCCATGATGGTTGTAGCCCTTTCCCACTATTATGGCATTAAGTTGCGCGGCGTTTCCGAGTATTTAAAAGGTTTTACGAGCCCAATGTGGATTATGTTTCCTCTTAAAATCATTGAAGAGTTTGCCAACACATTGACGCTCGGTCTTCGTCTTTATGGAAACATTTTTGCCGGCGAAATTTTGCTTGCATTGCTTGTCGGCGGCTTGGCTACAGGTGTTGGCGGAACGATCGCCGCGATCATTCCGACGATGGTATGGCAGGCGTTCAGTATTTTCGTCGGGGCTATTCAAGCGTTTATTTTTACAATGTTGACAATGGTTTATATGGCGCATAAAGTCAGCCATGACCATTAATGATAATATTTTTTTAAAATATCAACTTTTGATCAATAAGGAGGATTTCACAGATGGGTGTATTAGCTGCAGCAATCGCTATTGGTCTTGCCGCGCTCGGCGCGGGTATCGGCAACGGTTTAATCGTTTCTCGTACAGTTGAAGGAATTGCACGCCAGCCGGAAGCTCGCGGCATGTTGCAAACGACAATGTTTATCGGGGTTGCGCTTGTTGAGGCGATTCCGATCATCGCGGTGGTTATCGCGTTTATGGTGCAAGGACGATAACGGATGAGGAGCGCTTGTTAACGGAATGTTAACAAGCGCCTTCCACAACATGGAAGATTACAAAATAAATGGCGAAGATTAGTTGGAAACCTTCGCCATTGCTTTATGTATATGTATCAGTTTTTGTATATTCACCTAATGCATAGCTGCGCGAAAGGAATGTCCGGTCAGGAGATAAGGCCGAAAGGAGTGAACGAAACATGTTGGCACCAGGACAAACATGGGCGCTCGGTGCAACTGCTGGGGCGGTCAATAGCGGGGACATCATTTTTCAGCTTGTCGCTTTCATTTTGCTGATGATTTTGCTCCGCAAGTTTGCATGGGGACCGCTTATGGGCGTCATGAAACAGCGCGAGGAGCATATCGCGAACGAAATCGACCAAGCGGAAAAACGCCGCCAAGAAGCGGAAAAACTGCTGGCAGAGCAGCGTGAACTGATGAAGCAATCGCGTCAAGAAGCGCAAGCGCTCATCGAAAATGCGCGCAAGCTTGCCGAAGAGCAGAAAGAACAAATCGTCGCCTCGGCCCGTGCGGAAGCGGAACGGGTAAAAGAAACGGCGAAACAAGAAATCGAGCGCGAAAAAGAACAGGCAATGGCCGCGCTCCGCGAACAAGTGGCGTCGTTGTCTGTCTTCATCGCCTCGAAAGTGATTGAAAAAGAGTTGACCGAGCAAGATCAACGCAAGCTGATCGAAGCGTACATTAAAGATGTGCAAGAGGCAGGAGGAGCGCGATGAACCAAGAAGTGATCGCCAAACGGTATGCATCCGCTTTGTTCCAAATCGCGCTCGAACAACAGCAGCTTGACCGGATCGAGGAAGACGTCCGCGCCGTACGCCAAGCGTTGGCGGAAAACGGCGAGTTTTTATCGCTTCTTTCCAACCCGAATCTTTCTTTAGAAAAGAAAAAAGCGCTTGTTCGTGAAGTGTTCGCCGGCGTTTCTGCTCCGGTGCAAAACACGCTTTTGCTTCTTCTTGAGCGCCATCGCTTCGGCCTTGTGCCTGAACTGGCCGATCAGTTTATCGCCCTTGCCAACGATGCGCGCGGCATCGCTGAAGCGATCGCCTATTCGGCGCGCCCGTTGACGGACGAAGAACTGCAGGCGCTTTCTGACGTGTTTGCCAAAAAGGTTGGCAAAGCAACGCTCCACATTGAAAATATCGTCGACCCGGAACTGATTGGCGGCGTGAAGCTGCGCATCGGCAACCGCATTTATGACGGCAGCGTCAGCGGGCAGCTTGAACGGATTCAGCGGCAGCTCATTGGTTAACATTTGGAGACAGGGGTGAAAGGCATGAGCATTAGAGCGGAAGAAATCAGCGCGCTCATTAAGCAGCAGATTGAAAACTACGAATCGCAAATCCAAGTGAGCGATGTCGGCACCGTCATCCAAATCGGCGACGGGATCGCGCGCGCTCATGGGCTTGATAACGTCATGTCCGGCGAGCTTGTTGAATTTGCCAACGGCGTGATGGGCATGGCGCTCAACTTGGAAGAAAACAACGTCGGGATTGTTATTTTAGGGCCGTATACCGGCATCAAAGAAGGAGACGAAGTGCGCCGCACAGGCCGGATCATGGAAGTGCCGGTCGGGGAGGCGCTCATCGGCCGCGTCGTCAACCCGCTCGGCCAGCCTGTCGATGGCTTAGGCCCGGTGGAAACGACCGAAACGCGCCCGATCGAGAGCCCGGCGCCGGGCGTTATGGACCGGAGATCGGTGCATGAGCCGCTGCAAACCGGGATTAAAGCGATCGACGCGCTCGTGCCGATCGGCCGCGGCCAGCGCGAGCTCATCATCGGCGACCGGCAAACGGGGAAAACGTCCGTCGCCATTGACACGATCATCAACCAAAAAGACCAAAACATGATTTGTATTTATGTCGCCATCGGGCAAAAAGAATCGACGGTCCGCACCGTTGTCGAAACGCTCCGCAAACACGGCGCGCTCGACTATACGATCGTCGTCACCGCTTCGGCGTCGCAGCCGGCTCCGCTTTTGTTCTTGGCGCCGTATGCCGGTGTGGCGATGGGCGAGTATTTCATGTATAAAGGCCAACACGTGTTAGTGGTCTATGACGATTTATCGAAACAAGCCGCGGCATACCGTGAATTGTCGCTCTTGCTTCGCCGTCCGCCGGGCCGTGAAGCGTATCCGGGGGATATTTTCTACTTGCACTCCCGCCTGCTTGAGCGCGCAGCGAAATTGAGCGATGCCAAAGGCGGCGGTTCGTTGACTGCGCTTCCGTTCGTCGAAACGCAAGCGGGCGACATTTCCGCCTACATTCCGACGAACGTCATCTCGATTACGGACGGGCAAATTTTCTTGCAATCGGACTTGTTCTTCTCCGGCGTCCGCCCAGCGATCAACGCAGGGTTGTCCGTTTCGCGCGTCGGTGGGGCAGCGCAAATCAAAGCGATGAAAAAAGTAGCCGGGACGCTTCGTTTGGACTTGGCCGCTTACCGTGAGCTCGAAGCGTTCGCCCAATTCGGCTCCGACCTCGATAAAGCGACGCAGGCGAAGCTCGCCCGCGGGGCGCGCACGGTCGAAGTGCTGAAGCAAGATTTGCATCAGCCGATTCCGGTCGAAAAACAAGTGTTGATCATCTATGCATTGACGCGCGGCTTTTTGGACGACATTCCGGTTGAAGATGTGCGCCGTTTCGAGAAAGAGTTTTACTTGTGGCTCGACCAAAACGGCCAACACTTGCTTGAGCACATCCGCACGACGAAAGATCTTCCGAACGAAGACGATCTCAATCAAGCGATCGAAGCGTTCAAGAAAACGTTTGTCGTTTCACAATAAGGCCGGCGGGGGCATATCGCCCCCTCATGCCTGTTAGAACCCGTGCAGCAAAAAGGTGGTGAAACCTTTGGCATCGTTACGCGATATTAAAACGCGCATCAATGCGACGAAGAAGACAAGCCAAATTACAAAAGCGATGGAAATGGTCTCGACGTCGAAGCTGAACCGCGCGGAGCAAAACGCGAAATCGTTCGTTCCGTACATGGAGAAGATTCAAGAAGTCGTGGCCAACGTCGCGCTTGGCGCCGGCGGCGCTTCACATCCGATGCTCGTTTCGCGCCCGGTGAAAAAAACCGGTTATCTCGTGATCACGTCGGATCGCGGTCTGGCTGGCGCGTACAACAGCAACGTGCTGCGCCTCGTGTACCAAACGATCCAAAAACGCCATGCTTCTCCGGACGAATATGCGATCATCGTCATCGGCCGCGTCGGGTTGAGCTTTTTCCGCAAGCGGAACATGCCGGTCATTCTCGACATCACCCGCTTGCCGGACCAGCCGTCGTTTGCCGATATTAAAGAAATCGCCCGCAAAACGGTTGGGTTATTCGCCGACGGTACGTTTGACGAGCTGTATATGTATTACAACCATTACGTGAGCGCGATCCAGCAAGAGGTGACGGAACGGAAGCTTCTGCCGCTCACTGACTTGGCGGAGAATAAGCAGCGCACGGTGTACGAATTTGAACCGTCGCAAGAAGAAATTTTGGACGTTTTGTTGCCGCAGTATGCGGAAAGCCTCATTTACGGCGCATTGCTCGATGCAAAAGCAAGCGAACACGCCGCCCGCATGACGGCGATGAAGAACGCAACGGACAATGCGAACGAGCTCATTCGCACATTGACGCTTTCCTACAACCGCGCTCGCCAAGCGGCGATTACGCAAGAAATTACGGAAATTGTCGCCGGAGCAAACGCCTTGCAATAGCGGACTAGCAAGTTAGGAGGGAAAACGATGACAAGAGGACGCGTTATCCAAGTCATGGGTCCGGTTGTAGACGTCAAGTTTGAGAACGGCCACTTGCCGGCGATCTACAACGCCCTGAAAATTCAACATCAAGCGCGCAACGAAAACGAAGTCGACATCGACTTGACATTGGAAGTCGCCTTGCACCTTGGCGATGATACAGTACGGACGATCGCAATGGCGTCCACAGACGGCCTCATCCGCGGCATGGAAGTCATCGATACCGGTGCACCGATTTCGGTGCCGGTCGGCGAAGTCACGCTCGGCCGCGTATTTAACGTCTTGGGCGAACCGATCGACCTCGAAGGCGACATTCCGGCTGACGCCCGCCGCGACCCGATTCACCGTCCGGCGCCAAAATTCGAGGAATTGGCGACCGAAGTCGAAATTTTGGAAACCGGGATTAAAGTCGTTGACTTGCTCGCCCCGTACATTAAAGGCGGAAAAATCGGTTTGTTCGGCGGCGCCGGCGTAGGGAAAACGGTCTTGATCCAAGAGCTCATCCACAACATCGCCCAAGAGCACGGCGGGATTTCCGTCTTTGCTGGCGTCGGCGAACGGACGCGTGAAGGAAACGACTTGTACCATGAAATGAAAGACTCCGGCGTCATCAGCAAAACGGCCATGGTGTTCGGACAAATGAATGAGCCGCCGGGGGCGCGGATGCGCGTCGCCTTGACCGGTTTGACGATGGCGGAGTACTTCCGCGATGAGCAAGGGCAAGACGTGCTGCTGTTTATCGACAACATTTTCCGCTTCACGCAGGCTGGTTCGGAAGTGTCGGCGCTGTTAGGCCGCATGCCGTCGGCCGTTGGTTACCAACCGACATTGGCGACGGAGATGGGTCAATTGCAAGAGCGGATCACGTCGACGGCGAAAGGCTCGATCACCTCGATTCAAGCGATTTACGTCCCGGCCGACGACTATACAGACCCGGCTCCGGCGACGACGTTCTCGCACTTGGATGCGACGACGAACTTGGAGCGGAAGCTCGCGGAGATGGGGATTTATCCGGCCGTTGACCCGCTCGCCTCGACGTCGCGCGCGCTGGCGCCGGAAATCGTCGGCGAGGAGCACTACCAAGTCGCCCGCAAAGTGCAGCAAACGCTGCAACGTTATAAAGAATTGCAAGACATCATCGCCATCTTAGGGATGGACGAACTGTCGGATGAAGACAAACTCGTCGTTCACCGCGCCCGCCGCATCCAGTTCTTCTTGTCGCAAAACTTCCACGTGGCGGAGCAGTTCACGGGCCAACCGGGCTCCTATGTGCCGGTCAAAGAAACGGTGCGCGGCTTTAAAGAAATTTTGGAAGGCAAATACGACCATCTTCCGGAAGATGCGTTCCGCTTAGTCGGCCGCATTGAAGAAGTCGTTGAAAAAGCGAAAGCGATGGGTGTCGAAGTGTGACCCGGGATAGGGGGATTGGACAATGAAAACGATCCACGTGAGCGTCGTTACTCCTGATGGCCCGGTGTACGAAGACGATGTTGAGATGGTCAGCGTCAAAGCGAAAAGCGGCGAGCTCGGCATTTTGCCGGGGCACATTCCGCTTGTCGCCCCGCTCGAGATCAGCGCGGCCCGGCTGAAAAAAGGCGGCAAAACGCAATACATTGCCGTCAGCGGCGGCTTTTTGGAAGTCCGCCCGGACAACGTGACGATTTTGGCTCAAGCTGCTGAACGGGCGGAGGACATTGACGTCCTCCGCGCCAAAGCGGCGAAAGAGCGGGCGGAGCGCCGCCTGCAAAGCCAGCAGGATGACATCGACTTCAAGCGGGCCGAACTGGCGTTAAAACGCGCCATGAACCGTTTGAGCGTTGCGGAAATGAAGTAAAAAGCAGGGGAAAACTCCCCTGCTTTTTTTGATGAAAACAGAAGAATCGTCCGTCAAGGAGAGAGGCAAACGCTCTCTCTTTTTTCGTTCCTCGCATTCCGTCGTTTCAACAAAGATGAAGCGCTTACATGAATGGATACAGTGTTGACAGTGTTAACTTGAAGTTTTGCTGACACGGCTGGATATAAATGTTATAATGAAATCGAAGGAATTATTGAAAAATTTCATCATTAACACCATACGTATGTAGTAAACCGGAAGGGGGGCGAGCGTGTTGAGCAACGTCTATGCGAACAGTTATTTGATTATTTTCGTCTTCCTTTGCCTCGGGGTGCTGCTGCCGATCGGGGCGCTTGCGGTTGGACGCTTGTTGCGGCCGCATGTGCCGGACGAGGCGAAGGCAACGACCTATGAAAGCGGTAACATACCCTTTCACGACTCGCGCATCCAGTTTCAAGTCCGCTATTATTTATTTGCCTTGCTATTTGTGATTTTTGACGTCGAGACGGTGTTTTTATATCCTTGGGCGGTTGTTTACGACCAGCTCGGCCTGTTTGCCTTGATTGAAATGGTGATCTTCATCTTCTTGCTTGCCATTGGTTTGATCTACGCTTGGAAAAAGAAGGTGTTACGATGGATGTAAAATGGGATGGCTTCTCGCAAGCGGAAATGGAAGAAGTGAAGCGCAACGTTTTTTTGACGACGCTCGAGCAGTTAAAAGGGTGGGCGCGCAGCAATTCGCTCTGGCCGCTGACGTTCGGCCTTGCCTGTTGCGCGATTGAGATGATGGCGGTCGGCGGCGCCCATTACGATCTCGACCGGTTTGGCTCGTTTTTCCGCGCCTCGCCGCGGCAATCAGACGTCATGATCGTCTCGGGAACGGTGACGAAAAAAATGGCGCCGCTGTTGCGCCGGTTGTACGAGCAAATGCCGGAGCCGAAATGGGTGATCGCCATGGGTTCGTGTGCAACAGCCGGCGGGCCGTATGTGAAATCATACAGCGTCGTCAAAGGGGTTGACCAAATCGTCCCAGTTGACGTGTACATACCTGGCTGTCCGCCAAACCCTGCGGCGCTCATTTACGGCATTCATAAATTAAAAGAAAAAATTCGCCTTGAAGCCAAAACAGGGAAGAAGGTGTTGTAACCGATGGATGAGGAAAAAGATTTGGCCCAGCGAAAAAGAGAAGCGGCGGAACGGGCGAAGCAGTTGGCGCGCGAAAAGCTCGCCGCCAGGCAAGCAACTGAACAAGCCAAGTCATCCGACAGCGTCCCTGACGACGGTGTGAAAGCGCCTTCGGATTTGTCCACCCAACCGGCAAACAAAGAGACGGATGCAGCGCAGCCGGCATCAGCTGAAGATCTCGCAGCAGCGAAAAAACGAGCAGCGGAGGAAGCGCGGGCGAGGGCGGCGGAACTGCGTCGTCAGCGCGAGGCGGCGTCGGGAGCGGGGGCCGGGGACGACCTTGAGGCGGCGAAGAAGAAAGCGGCGGAAGAAGCGCGGGCGAAAGCGGCCGAACTGCGTCGTCAGCGCGAGGCGGCGGAAAGCGGTGCGGAGGATGATCTTGAGTTGGCGAAGAAAAAGGCAGCTGCGGCCGCGAAGGCGAGAGCTGCTGCATTAGCCAAACAAAAAGCCGCTGAAGCGTCGGGCGACGATGACGAGCTAGCCAAGCAAAAAGCGGCCGCCGCGGCGAAAGCAAAAGCTGCGGCCGCGGCAAAAGCGCGGGCGGCGGCCTTGGCGAAGCAACAAGGCGGCGCTGGCGATGAGGGGGCGAAACAAAAAGCGGCAGCGGCTGCCCGGGCGAAGGCCGCAGCCGCTGGGGAGGATGGCGGGGCGGCGAAGCCATCTGCTTCATCGCCGAACGATCCGCTGCTGCAAAAATATGTCCGAATCATTGAGGAACATCTCGGGCCGGATGTGCTCGAAGACGCGTATATCAACCGGCTGGCGAAAGACGTGCCGACGCTTGTTGTTCCCAAAGAGGCGTACTACAAAGTAGCCGAGTTTTTAAAATACAATGAACAGCTCCGGTTTGACTACTTGTCCGAGCTGCACGGAACCGATTTTCAGACGCACATGGAAGTGTACGTCCATTTGTATTCCTATCCGAACCGGCAGCCGGTGGCGTTGAAAGTCAAAATCGAGCGCGACAACCCGGAAGTCGATTCGCTCGTCCCGCTTTGGCCGGGGGCGAACTGGCCGGAGTGCGAGGCGTACGATTTGCTTGGCATCCGTTTCCGCGGACACCCGAACTTGATTCGAATCTTCCTCGGCGAACAATGGGTCGGCCATCCGCTGCGCAAAGATTATGAGCCGTATGATGCGGAGGTGTAGATGATGCTGCGCACAGAAGAAATGATTTTAAACGTCGGCCCTCAGCATCCGAGCACGCACGGGGTGTTCCGCCTCATTTTAAAAATTGACGGCGAGATCATTCAAGAGGCGACGCCGGTCATCGGCTACTTGCATCGAGGGACGGAAAAAATCGCCGAAGGGCTGCAATACACGCAAATCATCCCATACACCGACCGGATGGACTACTTGTCGGCGATGACGAACAACTATGTGCTTTGCCATGCGGTCGAAACGATGATGGGCATTGAAGTGCCGGAGCGGGCCGAGTATTTGCGCGTTCTTGCGATGGAGCTCGGGCGGATCGCCAGCCACCTCGTTTGGTGGGGGACGTATTTGCTCGATCTTGGTGCGACAAGCCCGTTTTTGTACGCATTCCGCGAACGCGAAATGATTATTAATCTATTAAATGAGCTGTCCGGGGCGCGGCTGACGTTCAACTACATGCGCATCGGCGGCGTTAAATGGGACGCGCCGGACGGCTGGATCGACAAAGTGAAGCAGTTTGTCCCGTACATGCGGGAGAAATTGGCCGGCTACCACGACCTCGTCACCGGCAATGAAATTTTCCGCGAGCGCGTAACAGGCGTCGGGCGGTATACGAAAGAAGAAGCGATCAGCTATTCGCTCAGCGGCGTCAACTTGCGGTCGACCGGCGTCAAATGGGATTTGCGCAAAGATGAACCGTATTCAATCTATGACCGCTTTGAGTTTGATGTGCCGGTGCGCGAGGGCGGCGACTGCCTTGCCCGCTATGAATGCCGGATGGCGGAAATTGAGCAGTCGCTTCGCATCATCGAGCAGGCGTGCGAGCAATTTCCGCCTGAGGGGCCGATCATGGGAAAAGTGCCCCGCATCATTAAAGCGCCGCCGGGCGAGACGTTCGTCCGCATCGAGGCGCCGCGCGGCGAGATCGGCTGCTATATTGCGAGCGACGGCAAAAAGGAGCCGTACCGCCTCAAATTCCGGCGTCCGTCGTTTTACAATCTGCAAATACTCCCGAAGTTGCTCAAAGGGCAAAACTTGGCCAATGTCATTGCCATTCTCGGGTCGATTGACATTGTGCTCGGGGAGGTCGATGGATGATGGAGCAATGGCTTGAATCGACGCCAAGTTGGTCGAACATCGCCCTGTTTTTCGGGCTTGGGGCGTTGCTTTTGGCGGTCGTGCTCGGGTTTGTCACATACGGCATTTTGGCCGAGCGGAAAGTGATGGGGTTTATGCAAGGGCGCATCGGCCCAAACCAAGTCGGCGGCCGCTTCGGACTGTTGCAAACCGTTGCCGATGTGTTGAAGCTGCTTTTGAAAGAGGATACGATCCCGAAAGCAGCCGACCGTCCGCTGTACGTGTTGGCGCCGATCATCGCCTTTACGCCGTCGTTTATGGTGCTGGCGGTATTGCCGTTTACCGATTCGTTCCGGTTCGCCGATATCGGCGTCGGCCTTCTGTATTATATCGCTGTCTCCGGCTTGACGACCATCGGCGTTGTCGCCGGCGGCTGGGCGTCGAACAACAAATACGCTCTGCTTGGCGGCATGCGCGCGGCGGCGCAAATGATTTCGTATGAAATTCCGCTCGTCATGTCAGCGCTTGGCGTCGTGCTTTTGGCCGGAAGCATGAACTTAGTGGACATTGTGAAAGCGCAAGACGATCTATGGTTCATTTTCGCCCAACCGCTCGCCTTTTTGATTTTCTTTGTGGCAGCGGTGGCGGAATTGAACCGGACGCCGTTTGACTTGCCGGAGGCGGAGTCCGAGCTTGTCGCAGGGTTTCATGTTGAATATTCAGGATTCCGATGGGCGTTTTTCATGCTTGCCGAGTATGTGTACATGTTTGCCATGGCGGCGCTTGTGACGATTTTGTTTCTCGGCGGCTGGCATCCGGTCGCGTTTCTCGGCTGGATTCCCGGAGCGGTTTGGTTTGCGTTGAAATTTTGTGCAGTTGTTTTCGTCCTCATTTGGTTTCGGGCGACGTTTCCGCGCGTGCGCGCCGACCAGCTGATGGAGTTCGCCTGGAAAGTGTTGCTTCCGCTTTCGCTCGTCAACATTGTGCTGACGGCGCTGATCAAGTCGTGGTTTTTCTAAGAGGTTGGTGATTTAGTACAAAATACTGCTAGCTCCACCTGTTTCTCAATTAGAGAAAAACTGTGGAATCAGCCTTCTTTTTTGGCGAAATGCCGTTGATTTGCTCGTAACAGCAGTTTGTCACCGGCCTTCTAAATCGAAAAGTGGACGAGGCCCAATCCGGCTTAGGCAAGGAGGCAGCCGCGCTGATGTGCATGGCCGCCCTGCGCTTTAGGGGACGGTTATGCCGGAACGCCATGTTCCCATGAGAGGGGGAGACCGATGATCGGATTAATGAAAGGATTGGCGTATACGTTAAAAGAGTTGACGCGTGAAAAAGTGACGTACGATTACCCGCACGAACCGCTCCCGCTCCCGGACCGGTTTCGCGGCATTCAAAAATTTTATCCGGAAAAATGCATCGTCTGCAACCAATGCGTGAACATTTGCCCGACCGAATGCATCCAGCTGACTGGGAAGAAGCATCCGGATCCGACGAAAAAAGGAAAAGTGATTGAGACGTACAATATTAACTTCGAAATTTGCATTTTGTGCGACTTATGCACTGAAGTGTGTCCGACGGAAGCGATCGTCATGACAAACAACTTCGAGCTCGCCGAATACAGCCGCGATGCGTTGTACAAAGATTTGGCCTGGCTGGATGAAAACGATACGAACGTAAGAAGGGAGAATAAGCCGTGAGCGGAACCGACATCGCCTTTTTCCTGCTCGCCCTCGCGGCGATTGCCGGCGGGGTGACGATGCTCCAGCTGACGAACGTCGTCCATATGGTCATCGCCCTCGTCATGACATTTGTAGGCATTGCCGGGCTGTACGTGCTGTTGTCCGCCGAATTTGTCGCTGTTGTGCAAGTGCTTATCTATTCCGGAGCCATCACGATCATCATGCTGTTTGCCATCATGTTGACGCGCCATCACACAGACGAAAGGGAGCGCCAAACGACCGGCGGCGTCTGGCATCGGGCTGTTGCCGCCATCTCGGTTATCGCCTTTGGCCTTGCCGTCTACTTCGGCATCCGCCAGCTCGACTTCGGCGCTGACGGCAGCGCGCTTTCGGGCGACAACGCGAAGGCGATCGGCAAGTCGCTTTACTCGTATTATACGATTCCGTTTGAAATCGTGTCCGTCATTTTGCTCGTCGCCTTGGTCGGGGCGATTGTGCTGGCGAAAAAAGACGGCAAGGAGGCGGGGGACGAATGACGTTATCGGCTTACTTGGCGTTGGCGCTCATCTTGTTTTGCATCGGCTTGTATGGGGCGCTGACGAAGCGAAATACGGTCATTGTGCTCATATGTATTGAACTGATGTTAAACGCGGTCAACCTCAATTTCGTGGCTTTTGCCAAATACGGCCCCCATCCCGGCGTTCACGGGCATGTATTCGCGCTGTTTGCGATCGCCGTGGCGGCGGCGGAAGCAGCCGTTGGCTTGGCGGCGCTCATCGCTTTTTACCGCAACCGGAAGACGGTTCAAGTCGATGAAGCCAATTCATTGAAACATTAGAAAAGGGGATGGGGAACGATGATGAACCTAGCTTGGGTTGTGCCGCTCTTCCCGCTTTGTTCATTTGTCTTGCTGCTGTTGTTTGGGCGGAAATGGAAGAAAGCGAGCGCCTATGTCGGCATCGCGGCTACGTTGCTGTCGATGTTGGCGGCCATTGGTGTGCTCGCCGACCGCCTCGGCGGGACGACGCATGAGGTGAATTGGACATGGATGACCGTCGGCGACGTGACGCTCACAGCCGGGGTTTCCGTTACGGCGTTAAACGCCTGGATGCTCGCAGTCGTCGCGGTTGTCAGCTGGCTCGTCCATATTTATTCGCAAGGGTATATGGCGGGAGACGAGCGGTTTTCGACCTTTTATGCGTACTTAGGGCTGTTTACGTTTGCGATGCTTGGGCTTGTGCTGTCGCCGAATTTGCTGCAGGCGTACATCTTTTGGGAGCTCGTCGGGCTTGGATCGTTTTTGCTGATCGGTTTTTACTTCTATAAGGAAGAAGCAAAAGCGGCGGCGAAAAAAGCGTTCATCATGACGCGCATCGGCGACGTTGGCTTTTTTATCGGCATGATGTTGCTCTTTTGGCAAACGCACAGCTTTGATTACGATGACATTTTCCGCGCCGTCGGCGACGGCACGCTGTCGCCGGGGATGACGACGCTCGCTGTGATCTTGATTTTCATCGGCGCCATCGGCAAATCGGGGCAATTTCCGCTCCATACATGGCTTCCAGACGCGATGGAAGGCCCGACGCCGGTGTCGGCGCTCATCCACGCTGCGACGATGGTGGCGGCCGGTGTGTACCTTGTGGCGGCATTGTTTCCGCTGTATGAGGCAAGCCATGCAGCCATGATGACCGTGGCGACGATCGGCGGGGTGACGGCCATTTTTGCCGCGACGATCGGATTGGTGCAGACGGATATTAAGCGCGTTCTCGCCTATTCGACCGTCAGCCAGCTCGGTTATATGATGTTGGCGCTTGGCGCCGGCAGCTATGTCGCGGCCATCTTCCATTTGACGACGCATGCGTTCTTTAAAGCGCTCCTCTTTTTGGCCGCCGGGAGCGTCATTCATGCCGTCCGTACGCAAAACATCGAGGAAATGGGCGGACTTTGGCAGCGGCTGCCATGGACCGCGCCGCTATTCCTCATTGGGGCGCTGTCGATCAGCGGGGTTCCGCTGTTTGCCGGCTTTTTCAGCAAGGACGAAATTTTGGCCGCCGCCTGGACGAACGGGCCGCGCCTCCTCTTTTGGCTCGCGGTTGCGGCCGCATTGTTGACGTCGTTTTATATGTTCCGGCTCTTTTTCCTCGTCTTTGCCGGGCCGGCGCGTCATCAAGGCGAGGCACATGAAGCGCCGGCGTCCATGGTCGGGCCGATGGCGGTGCTCGGCGTGCTGTCGGTCGCTTCTGGGTACATTCAAACGCCGTGGTTCGGTTCGTTTCTCGGCGAGTGGCTGACGGACGGATCCTACCATCATGAAGCGGCGCCAGGATGGATCGCGGTGGTGGCGACCATTGTGTCGCTCGCCGGGATTTTCCTTGCCTGGCTCATGTATGGGAAGCGGGCAGTGCCGCGCGACTGGCTGTCGGCGCGCGCTCCGCACACGTATGAATTGTTGCGCCATCGCTATTACATCGATGAACTATACCGGTGGACGATTGTGGCGTTCGTGTCATTCGTTAGCCGCCTGCTTGCGTATGTCGACCGCTTCCTTGTAGAAGGGCTCGCCCGGCTTGCCGCCGGCATTGTCGGCGCGGCCGCCTCGGCTGGGTCGCGCGGGCAAAACGGGCAGGCGCAGACGTATGGGGCGGTGACGGTGGCCGGATTGGCGATTTTGGTCGTCATCTTCGCGTTGACAGGGGGAGACTGGCTATGATCTTTTTATCGCTGCTTGTCTTTTCACCGCTGTTAGGCATCCTTTTATTAGCGTTTGTCCGCAAAACGGATACGAAAACGATTCAATGGCTCGGAACCGCCGCCACCGTGCCGCCGCTCTTTTTGGCGCTGTTTGCCTTCATCCAGTCGGGGCGCGGCTTTCGCCTTGAGCAGCTCGATGAGGCGCACGATTGGGTGCGGCTTGCCAACCTTCCGTTTTTAACGGATGCAGCGTATGTGATCCGCTATGAGCTCAGCATCGATGGGCTGTCGCTTGTGTTTCTCGTCTTGACCGCCGTGTTGGCGACTTTGGCGGCTGCCGCGTCCTTGTTGGTCAAAGCGGAGAAAAAAGGATATTTTATGTGGCTGCTCGCATTGGAGATCGGCATGCTCGGCGTATTTGCAGCCGCCAATTTCATCTGGTTTTTCCTCTTCCTCGAAGTGACGCTTGTCGCCATGTTTTTGCTCGTCGGCAAATGGGGCGGGTTTGAGCGCGAACGGGCGGCCTACGGCTACTTGGTGTATAACGGGCTCGGCTCGGCGCTGCTGCTTGTTGTGATCGCCGTCCTTGTCGCCCGCACCGGGACCGCAAACTTCGCGTTGCTCCGTGAGATGTTACATAACCCGGTCGCTCAAGGGCAGCTGATCGCCCCGCTCACCGAAGAGGGGCGGCATTGGCTGCTTGGCGGGCTGTTGTTGGCGTTTGCCGTCAAGCTGCCGGCCGTTCCGCTTCACCGCTGGCTCATTCGCGTGCACGTCGAAGCGCCGCCGCCGGTCGTCATGCTTCACGCCGGGGTGCTGTTGAAGATTGCGGCGTACGGGATGATCCGCTTCGGGATCGGCTTGTTTCCGGACGAGTTTCGCACGTTTGCTGGCGCCATCGCGGTGGTGGGAGTCATAAACGTATTGTACGGCGCGCTGTTGGCGCTCCGGCAGAGCGAGTTGAAACATGTGCTCGCCTATTCAAGCGTGTCGCACATGGGCGTGGTGCTCGTCGGACTCGGGGCGCTCAATGAAGCCGGCATCCAAGGAGCGGTCTTTCAATCGGTCGCCCACGGGCTGATCGCCGCCTTGTCGTTTTTGCTCGTTGGCATTCTCACGGAGCGGATGCGGACGACCGAACTGAACCGCCTTGGAGGGCTGACGAAAGCGATGCCGGTCTTTTCCGGGTACTTGTTAACCGCCGCGCTCGCCTTGCTCGGCTTGCCGGGCCTTGCCGGATTTGTCGGCGAATTCACCGCTTTTCTCGGGCTGTTTGCCACGAAGCCGGCGTTGGCGGCCGCCGGGGCGCTCGGACTGATTTTTGCCGCCGTCTATTCGCTGCGGGCCGTGCTTGAGATTACGTTCGGCCGCACTCGTGAGCCGCAGGCGCCCAGTTTGCGTGAAGCGCAAAGGGATGCTGCCGACTTGCGCGCAAAAGAAGCCGTGCCAGCGTTCATCCTCGTCGCCTTGATTGTGGCGGTTGGCGTCTATCCGCAGCTGTTGGCGGCGCCGCTCGCCGCCGCGCTTGAGACGATGATGAACGGATTAGGAGGTTGATCGATATGAACGACGTATGGCAGGCAAATTGGGGCATGATGGCGCCCGAATGGGTCATCCTTGCGGCGGCGGTTGTGCTGTTGTTGATCGATTTGGCGATGCCGAGCGAAAGAAGCCGCCGCCCGCTCGCCTGGGGCGCGGCGGCTGCCGCTGTCATTGCGTTGGCGGCGACGGCGGCGATGATTCCGGCCGATCCGGTTTCGATTTTGCATGATACGTTCCGGCTTGATGGGTTTGCCAAGGCATTCAAGCTCATCCTGCTGGCTGGAGGAGCGCTCGCCTTGCTGCTGGTCGTCGATTGGGAGCCGAAAGAAGGCGGCCGCTACCGCGGCGAATTTGCCTACATGATGCTGTTTGCCTTGCTTGGGGCGATGATGGTGGCCTCAAGCGGCGATTTGTTGACGCTGTTTGTCAGCATCGAGCTGCTTACGGTCTCGTCTTACATTTTGGCCGGTTTGCGCAAAACGGCAACGGCGTCCAACGAGGCGGCGCTCAAATACGTCATTAACGGCGGCATCGCCACCGCTATCATGCTGTTTGGCATGAGCTATGTGTTCGGTTTGACTGGAACGACAAACCTGGGCGACATTGCGCGCCGGCTGCAAGAGACGAACGAGCCGTACGTGCTCGGTTTCGCCTTTCTCCTTTTGTTGATCGGCGTTTCGTTTAAGCTGGCGACCGTTCCGTTTCATATGTGGGCGCCGGATGTATATGAAGGGGCGCCGGTTCCGGCGACAGCGTTTTTCAGCGTCGTGTCGAAAGCGGCGGGCTTCATCCTTTTGCTCCGCCTGTTTGTGACGATGTTTGCCGCCGCGCCGGCTGCCGGTCGGGATCCGTCGTCGCTCTTGTTGTCGATGCAGCCGGCGATCGCCGTTTTGGCCGGATTGACGATGATCGTCGGCAACGTTGTAGCGCTCCGGCAGCGGAGCCTAAAGCGGCTGCTCGCCTATTCAAGCATCGCCCACGCCGGCTACTTGCTCGCCGGGGTTGCCGCGATGTCGTGGGCGATGATCGATTCGCTTTGGATTTACTTGCTTGCTTATGTGTTTATGAATATCGGGGCATTTGCCATCGTGGCGCATATCGTTAACGAAACCGGCTCTGATGATTTAGCTGGGCTCGCTGGCTTATACCGACACCGTCCGCTTTTGGCCGCGGCGCTCGGGCTGTTTTTGCTCTCGCTCGCCGGCATTCCGGGGACGGCCGGCTTTATCGCCAAGCTCCATTTGTTCATCGGCCTTGTCGTCACCGAGCCGGGCCATTACGTGCTCGCGGCGGTGATGGCGGTGACGACGGTGATCTCGTATGTATACTACTTCAATTTGCTCGTTCAACTCTTTTTCCGTCCGGCTTCCCTCGCGCCGCTTGGCCGGCTGCCGGCCGGGCTGTCGGCCGCTGTCGTCGTATGCGCGCTCGGAACGCTGGCGATCGGCTGGATGCCGGGGCTTGCCTACGATGTGCTCGCCCAATTTGGGCATTTTGGCGATTTTTTGCCGTAACGGTACAATAAGGGGAGAGGGAACCCTCTCCTCTTTTTGGTTAAACAGAGGGGAAAGCGCCTCATCAAGAGGATGGGGGACGTTTGCATGATTTAGGAGGAGGTGGAGCGCGGTGATGCCCATCATCGGTCAACAGGCGCTGCTGTCGATTATCATTCATTTAGTGTTCATGGCGGTGACGTGGTGGACGCTGCAAGCTGTCCGGCTTGAAGTGCTTCTGAAGCCGAACCGCGTCGTCCAAGGGCGGCTGCTGTACATTTTATTGACGATTGCGATCGGCTCAACGGTTGCGAACTTTTTCCTCGACTATTGGGCATGGTCGACCGATTTGCCGTATTTGTTTCGCGACTAGCAGCGCCCCGTCCGCGGCAGGGCAGGCTTCATGCCGCCGACACGCTCGTTTTGGCCGCAACAGGCTATGCGATCGGCCGCGCGCTGCCGACGCATCTTCCATATGGCGCCATTGATCTGCATGGGTGGTCGGGTCTTTTTCGGCCGAGTGGACGATCCGTCCACTCTATTTTTATGCATGAAAACGATTTCAAAAATCGCCGGTTGTCGATTTTTTGGACGTATGTTCCCTGTCCTGGTGGCAACAATAACAAGTAAGGAGAGGAAGGGAACGAAGATGAGAAAAAACCGGATGAAATGGCTGTTGGCGCTCATGCTGGCCAGCCTGTTTTTCGCCGCCTGGCAATACCGGACGGAAGGCGCGCAGGGGGACGAATGGTCAAAACCGATGGAAACGATGGCGCACACGCTGGCGCAACACGGTGCTTCGCTTGGCCGCTGGGTCATTTACACAAGAGAGTATGCCCACGATATTCAAAATGATGCGGACTTTTTCAAAAAAATGGAGGAATTGAAACAAACATATCGTTCGTTTCACTGGTCGTTTGCCAAAAGCGGACATTGGCAAAAAGCGATCGGCAAAAACGAGCACGCCTTCTTCCAAGAACAAATCCAGCTCGTGATGACCGTCACAAACGGCACGCCGCAAACGTATATCCTCTATGAAGCAACGGGCCCCAAATGGAGCCGGATTGGGTGGAAAGAAGCAGCACGCCGCATTCAAATGAAGACGAACGGCCTATTTGTGAACGACCCTACATTTTATGCTTGTATTGAAGGCGAGTTCAATGGTAATATGAAAGGTGGTTTGTTCGATCAGGCTTCTCGGCTGGTGCGCGACTTTCAAGCGAAACCGGTCGAGTGGCTGCGGGAAGAGTCATTCGTTTCCCTGTCTGCATATACTGGGCAGTGGAAGAACGTTCTCCCGGCCGCCAAGCAACAGCCGATCAACCTGCAACTCGCCTTGAGGGAAAGATTGGGCGGCAAGACGCGCGTCGTTGTTGGAACCCCAATCATTACCATTGAATATTAATATAGAGAAATTGGACGCGGAGGGGAATACCTTGGAAAAGATCATCGTCCGTGGCGGAAACCGGTTGAGCGGCACCGTCAAAGTGGAAGGCGCAAAAAATGCCGTTTTGCCCGTCATTGCTGCCACCTTATTAGCGACAAAAGGAACTAGCACGATTCATGATGTGCCTGCTCTTTCCGATGTATATACAATCAGTGAGGTGCTCCGCTATTTAGGCGCCGATGTGCAAATCGCCGGCAATACGGTAACGGTCGATGCGACCGCTCCGCTGACGGTGGAAGCGCCGTTTGAATATGTGCGGAAAATGCGCGCTTCCGTGCTCGTCATGGGACCGCTGTTGGCCCGCAACGGCCGCGCCCGCGTCGCCTTGCCGGGTGGCTGTGCCATTGGTTCGCGCCCGATCGATCAACATTTAAAAGGATTTGAAGCAATGGGCGCCTCCGTGAAAGTCGGCAACGGCTTTATCGATGCAGAAGTGAACGGCCGTCTCCGCGGCTCCAAAGTATACTTGGACTTTCCAAGCGTTGGGGCAACGGAAAATATTATGATGGCCGCGGTGCTCGCGGAAGGTACAACTGTGATCGAAAACTGCGCCAAAGAGCCGGAAATTGTCGATTTGGCGAACTTTTTGAACGCGATGGGCGCCAAAGTGCGCGGCGCCGGGACCGGCACGATCCGCATCGAAGGGGTCGACGAGCTCGTCGGCACGTCCCACACCGTCATCCCGGATCGCATTGAAGCTGGCACCTTTATGGTGGCAGCCGCCATCACCGGCGGCAACGTCCTCGTGCAAGGAGCGGTTCCCGAGCATTTAAGTTCGCTCATTGCCAAAATGGAAGAAATGGGCGTGACGATTATCGAAGAAGAAAACGGTGTGCGCGTCATCGGTCCGGAAACGTTGAAAGCCGTCGACATTAAAACGATGCCATACCCAGGTTTTCCAACTGACATGCAATCGCAAATGATGGCGCTCCTGTTAAAAGCGGAAGGCACGAGCATGGTCACCGAGACCGTCTTTGAAAACCGCTTCATGCATGTGGAAGAATTCCGCCGGATGAACGCTGATATTAAAATTGAAGGGCGCTCTGTCATTATTAACGGTCCGTGCCAGCTGCAAGGCGCTGAAGTAGCGGCCACCGATTTGCGCGCTGCCGCCGCTTTGATTTTGGCTGGACTTGCGGCGGACGGCTACACGCGCGTGACCGAGCTTCGTCATCTTGACCGCGGCTATGTCCGCTTTCATGAAAAACTGGCCGCGCTCGGCGCTGACATTGAACGCGTTCGGGACGAAACAGAACAACTCGACCCGATCCAAGCGATCGAATGGAACGGATAATGGCGAAAAAACGACCGTGAACTGCTTGTTTCGGCGGGGAATGGTCGTTTTTTTTTTTGCATTCTCTCACGCCCAGACTTAAAAACGGGAATTGACGCTTATCGAACGGTCGTTTTTTGCATTCTCTCCCCCCGCTTGGCCGGCCAATGCCGGCTCTCCGCTTTCCGCTGCACGGAGGAGGGCGCGCATCCGCTCGTTCAAGGACAGGAGGAGACGCGAAAGAAAACAGTCATATATACTTGTCCGAGCCCATAACTATAAGTAACGAACGGAAGCCATGCAGGCATTGATTGATCATGTCCGCTTGGGCTTAGAAAATGCATATTGGGGGCTCGGCTATGGTGAAACGACTGAAACCGGTCATCGTACTTGCACTATGCCTGTTTGTGGCCATCCTCGTCATTCCTGCCGCGCTTGTCCTGCCGTTTTACGACGGGAAGGTGGCGAAATTGACGGAACAGTTGCAGAAGCACGAACAACTCCAGCGTTCGCAGGCAGCCGAAGGGCCGTCCATTGACGTGGCGGTTTACCGAAGCAAAGAACAGCGCGTGGAAAAAATCCCCCTTGAACAGTACGTCATCGGAGTGGTGGCGGCGGAAATGCCGGCCGAATTTGAGCTCGAGGCGTTAAGGGCGCAGGCCTTAACGGCACGAACGTACATCGTCAAACAGATGCTCGCCAACCAGCCGTTCCGCCTGCCGCAAGGGGCGAATGTGACCGACACAGTGGCGCACCAAGTGTATTACAGCGATGACGAACTGCGGAAGTTATGGGGAAGCGATTACGACTGGAAGATCAAAAAAGTGACCAAAGCGGTTCTGGATACGCGCGGGCAAATTTTAACGTACAACAACGAACCGATTGAAGCGCTCTTCTTTTCCACAAGCAACGGGTATACAGAAAATTCCGAATCGTACTGGCAAAACGATATCCCGTATTTAAAAAGCGTCGCCAGCCCATGGGACAAACAATCCCCGAAGTTTTATCAGCGAAAAACGATGTCTGTCGTTGAATTTGAGCAGAGGCTCGGAATCGTGCTGCCAAAAGACGGATCCGTCGGTGTCATTTTGTCGCGCACGCCCGGCCGTCGAGTCGGTGAGGTGAAAATCGGCGGAAAGACGTTCACGGGCCGCGAAGTGCGTGAACGGCTCGGTTTGCCGTCGACCGACTTTACGTGGGTGCGGAAAGGCGAGAACATCATCATCACGACGAAAGGCTACGGCCATGGCGTCGGCATGAGCCAATACGGCGCCAATTTTATGGCCCAGGAAGGAAAAACGTACGCCGACATCGTGAAGCATTATTACCGAGGCGTCCGCATCTCTTCAGCGACCGCCTTTTTGAACAAGTTGACCGCCAAACAATGACGGGGCGTCCGCTCCGATTTTTTTTGCATAAAATGCGGGGGAATATCAAAAAATAAGTGAAAAAAATTGTATTCGGCGTGTATATCTTTTCCTCTTTCTGTTCAAAATGGTTGCTGAGGTGATGAACATGAGAGAGGAACAAAAACAACCGTCGCTGAAGCGTTTCTTCCGCAAGCGTTGGGTATTTCCGGCTATTTATCTATCTTGCGCAGCGTTGATCGTCGCGGGCGCACTTTGGTTTCAAGCGGGCAAACAAGAGAAGTCGGGTGAAAACGACACCGTGAAAAACGGCACCGCCCAGCAGGAAAACCCGGCTGTTCCGGTCAATGAAACGGTCGAAAACATCGCGATGCCTGTGCTTGACCCGAACGCCGTGCAAGTCAAAACACCGTTCTATGATGACAAATCATCAGAACAGGAACAGGAAGCAGCCCTCGTCTTTTACGATCATACGTACCATCCGAACCAAGGGATCGACCTTGTGCGCCAAGACGGCAAAACGTTTGACGTTACGGCTGCGTTAAGCGGCACGGTAACGAAAGCGGAAAAAGATCCGATTTTAGGCTACGTTGTGGAAATCAATCATGAACAAGGGGTCACGACCGTCTATCAATCGCTCGCTGACGTGAAAGTGGAAGCAGGCGATACGGTGAAACAAGGCGAAGTGATCGGCAAGGCAGGGCAAAGCGAGTTTAACAAACAAGCAGGCATCCACGTCCACTTTGAAATTCGCAAAGACGGCCAACCGGTTAACCCGATCGATTATATTGATCAACCGTTGACCGCCTTGACCGACAAAGCCGAAGACAACGCTGGAACAGATAACGCCAACGCAAGCGAAGAGAAGAACGTGACGCCAAGCGACGAAACCGCGCCGAGTGAACAAAGCCCGGCCGAGGAAACCGAACAAACGCCGGCTGATGACAACAAAACGGCGCCAAGCGACCATGAGCAAGACCAACATGATGACACGTCTTCCTACAAAACGCCAGATGCCTCGATCGGCATGGCGAGAGCTTGATCGACATAGCGCCTGACAAAAGGAAAAGACCCTCTGTTTGCAAGACAAACAGAGGGTCTTTTTCTCGTTCAAGAGGAGCGCAACGGAAAGAAAAGGTTTCCCACGCACCGCTTCAACCGATATAATGATAGAAAAATGGATGCGCAGGCGGGTGACAAGGCAGTGAAACTAGACGACATTGACCGCAAAATTCTGGAACTGTTGATTGAAGACGGCCGCATGTCGTACGTCGACATCGGCAAAAAGCTGAACCTTTCGCGCGTCGCCGTCCGCGAGCGGGTCAACCAGCTCGTCAAACACGGCGTCATTGAAAAGTTTACCGTTGTCATCAATTCGGAGAAATTCGGCAAACAAGTGTCGGCGTTTTTCGAGGTTGACTGCGAGCCGGCGTATTTGGTCGAAGTGGCGCAAAAGCTGGCGGAGAATCCGAACGTGGCGAGCTGCTACCAAATGACCGGCCCAAGCACGCTCCATATGCACGTCCTTGTCGAAGACTTTGCCGCCCTCGAAAAATTCATCAACAATGAACTGTATGCGTTAGAAGGCATCACGAGAGTGGAGAGTCATATTTTGCTTCGCCGCTTCAAGAGCCGGACGGGGTTGAAGTTGTAGCGGGCTATGAAGCAAAAAACTTTATCAGAATATTAGATCTATTTTTTAAACAATGCTGGAAATAGTGCCTGTGTTCTTTTAAAATGGATGGAAAGAGGAAATACTCCGTTTGTTAAGAACTTGATCCAATTTGCTTAACAAAAGAAAGGGGCATGCCGGCCATGGACTACTTATACCACCCCTACCCATCGCAGCGGATGACGGTGTTTGCGAAAAACGGCGTCGTCGCAACGTCGCAGCCGCTGGCGGCCCAGGCGGGGCTTGACGTGCTGAAAAAGGGCGGCAACGCCATCGATGCTGCCATTGCCGCCGCCGCCTGTCTGACGGTCGTCGAACCGACATCGAACGGCATCGGCGGCGATGCGTTCGCTCTCGTCTGGACGAATGGGAAACTGTACGGGCTGAATGCGAGCGGCTATGCGCCAAAAGCGATCTCAATCGAAGCGTTGAAAGAGCGCGGCTATACCGAGATGCCAAAGTACGGCTTTGCCCCGGTGACGGTGCCGGGCGCGCCGGCGGCGTGGGCAGCGCTGGCGAAGCGCTTCGGCCGCCTGCCGCTTGCCGAAACGCTCGCTCCGGCGATCGCCTATGCGGAAAACGGCTACCCAGTATCGCCGGTGCTGGGCAAATACTGGGCGAACGCTTATCGGGTGTACAAAGAAGCGCTGAATGGGCCGGAGTTCGCCTCGTGGTTTGCGACGTTTGCGCCGGGCGGCCGCGCGCCGAAGATCGGGGAAGTGTGGGCGTCTCCGGATCATGCGGCGACGCTCCGCTCCATTGCCGAAACGGAGGCAGAAAGCTTTTACCGCGGCGAGCTGGCGGAAAAAATCGCCGCCTTCTCGAAGCAATACGGCGGCTTTTTGGCGGCGGACGACCTCGCCGAGTACGAACCGGAATGGGTCGAGCCGATCTCCGTTTCCTATCGCGGCTATGAAGTGTGGGAAATCCCGCCGAACGGGCAGGGGCTTGTCGCGTTGATGGCGCTCAACATCATGAGCGGGTTTGACGTGCCAAGCGTCCCGGATGTCGAGACGCACCACCGGCAAATCGAAGCCATGAAGCTGGCCTTTGCCGATGGCAAAGCGTACATCACCGACCGCCGTTATATGAGCTGCAGCCCAGACGAGCTGTTGTCGGAGTCGTTTGCCGCCATGCGCCGGGCGCAAATCGGCGCGGAGGCGCTCACGCCGGAGCCGGGGACGCCGCCCAAAGGCGGCACGGTCTATTTAGCCGCCGCCGACGGCGAAGGGAATATGGTGTCCTATATTCAAAGCAATTACATGGGCTTCGGCTCCGGCCTCGTCGTCCCAGGCACGGGCATCGCCTTGCACAACCGCGGCCATAACTTTGTCTTCGATGAACGCCATCCGAACGGGCTGGCGCCGCGGAAAAAGCCGTACCATACGATCATCCCTGGCTTTTTGACCAAAGGCGGCACGCCGGTCGGCCCGTTCGGCGTCATGGGTGGATTTATGCAGCCGCAAGGGCATTTGCAAGTGATCATGAACACCATCGATTTTGACTTGAACCCGCAAGCGGCGCTCGATGCGCCACGCTGGCAGTGGATGGAAGGAAAAACGGTGCTCGTTGAGCCGCACTTCCCGCGCCATATCGCCGAAGCGCTCGCCCGCAAAGGGCATGACATTCGCTTTGCCTTAGACGGAGGTCCGTTCGGCCGCGGACAAATCATTTGGCGCGATCCTGACACCGGCGTGCTTGCCGCCGGGACGGAGCCGCGCACGGACGGGGCGGTCGCCGCTTGGTGAGACTCACGATAAAGGGATGACTTCGATGAACCAATGGCATTTATTTCTTGCTTTTTTCCGCGTCGGCATGCTCGGGTACGGGGGCGGGCCGTCCTCGATCCCGCTCGTGCGCGCCGAAGTGGTGACAAAATACCGGTGGATGACCGATGAAGAGTTTGCGGAAATTCTCGCCATTGCCAACGCCTTGCCCGGCCCGATCGCGACGAAGCTCGCTGGCTATATCGGCTACCGTGTCGGCGGCGCGCTCGGCTTAGTGAACGCCGTCTTGGCGACGACCGCCCCGACGGTCGTGCTGATGATCGTGCTGCTGGCCGCGCTGTCGTCGTTCAAAGACACGCCGTGGGTGGCCGGGATGACAAAAGCGGTGTTGCCGGTCGTGGCGGTCATGTTGGCGGAAATGACGTGGCAGTTCGCCAAGCAGGCGCGCGCCGCCCTCGGCATTTGGCCGGCCGCTCTGCTCCTTCTTGCCTGCTTTTTGGCCTTGCAGTGGCTCGGCCTTCATCCGGCGCTTGTCGTCGCCATTTTGCTGGTGGCGGCGTTTGTCGGCCGAAGCAAGCCCAAGGCGGCGGATCGAGACAAAGGCGGAGAAAGGAGGGCGTCGTCATGATTTATTGGCAGCTGTTTCTCGCCTTTTTTTGGCCCGGCATTTTGGGCTATGGCGGCGGCCCGGCGTCCATCCCGCTTGTCGAGCACGAAGTCGTCGATCGCTATCAGTGGATGACGGTCAATGAATTCAGTGAAGTGCTGGCGATCGGCAACTCGTTGCCCGGCCCGATCGCGACGAAAATGGCCGGCTATATCGGCTATGAACAAGCCGGCATTCTTGGCGCCGCCGTCGCCGTGTTTGCGAGCGTCGCCCCGTCGCTTATTTTGCTGATGGCTCTTTTGCAGCTCTTGTACAAATGGAAAGACGCGCCGCAAGTAAAGCGGCTCACCGCCTACATCCGCCCGGCGATCGCCGTCATGCTTGGGATCATGGCGATCGACTTTTTTCGCGAGTCGTACGAAGGAGCCGGGCTCGTCCAAATGGTGTGTCTCGCTGCCGCCAGCGCCTTGTTGATGTTCGGCAAATGGCGCCTCCATCCGGCGTACGTCATCGCCTTGGCGCTCGTGTACGGGGCGGTGTTTCTCTCGCCATGAATGGCCTCTATGGCTAAAGAAAGATGGAAGGGATGCTTCCTCACAGTGACGGAAGCCTCCCTCTTGTCGTCATTGTTGCCGTTGACAGGCGAACGGGCGCCCTCTCTCACCGGGCTGTTGGCCAACTCGGCACGAGCGGCGTTTGGCATGCGCCGCATGCGGCCGGCCGTTTGACTTGTCATTCGCCCGAAGCCTCACTGCACCGTAAACGTCACTTTCGCCCGCGCGTTCGGCCAGTTTTGGTCGGCGAGCCACCACTCAAGCGTATACGTTCCGGGCTCCAGGCCGCGGAACGTTTCCTGAAAGGACAGTTCTTCCCCTTGTTTTAACGTGCGCTCTTCGTAAATTTGTGCAAACATCTTCCCTTCGCTGTACTGCTTCACCTTTTGGCCATCGCGGTACAAAATGTAGTCATACTTTTTCGAGCTCGTGAACGTCACCGTTTGCACGCGCTCCGTTTGGTTTTTGACCGTAAACGTAAACACGTAAGCATCGTTTTGCTTTTCGTATGTGAGCGACGGCTCCAACGTTCCGGCGATGATCCCTTTCCCGCCTGCGGGCGCTGGTTTGCCCGCTGGAGCGGGGCCAAGCAAATCATCTTTCGCCTGCGGGCGCTCGTTGCCGCTATTATACATAAACAGCGCACTCGCCGCCGCCACCCCGGCCAACACGGCTGCGACGCCGATCATTTTTCCTTTGCCCATGCCAGCTCCTCCTTTTTTCCTCTCTATACATATAGTCGTTTCCCATTTCCCTTCCGTTACAAACCGCAAAAAAATTGTGAAAAAACCGTTGTCCGCCTTGATATTTCTGGTATATATGCCCGATTTGTCTAATAAAATGTTACAAATTGAACAGCAATGAGAGTGGTTGAGGTGGGGATCGTTCACAACCGGCAAGCGACGCGATGAAGACGCTTCTAAGACATCCAACGAAAGCGGCGCCCATCATTGGCAAGACGAGTCTCATTTCACACTTCTCACTTCTCACATCCAACTTAGGGAGGGCGAGTGGTGTGCACGATTACATCAAAGAGCGTACGATCAAGATTGGCAAGTATATCGTGGAGACGAGGAAAACCGTTCGCGTCATCGCGAAAGAATTTGGCGTATCCAAAAGCACCGTGCATAAAGACTTGACCGAGCGGCTGCCGGAAATCAACCCGGAACTGGCCCAAGAAGTGAAGCAAATCCTCGATTACCATAAATCGATCCGCCATTTGCGCGGCGGGGAAGCAACGAAGAAAAAGTATAAAAAGCAAGCAGTGAAAAACAACTGACTTTTTCCTTGCCATCTGCCGTTTGCAGTATCATTCCGGGAGGCAAATATGGTAGAATAATCTATTAGGAATGATTTTAGGGCAGAGGCAAGGAGGAGCATGTATGTTCTCACGAGATATCGGCATTGACCTAGGCACGGCGAACGTCCTCATTTTCGTCAAAGGCAAAGGCATCGTGCTCAATGAGCCGTCCGTCGTGGCGATCGATAAACACACGAACAAAGTGCTCGCAGTGGGCGAAGAAGCACGACGAATGGTCGGACGTACTCCTGGGAATATTGTTGCCATTCGGCCGCTCAAAGACGGCGTCATCGCCGACTTTGACATTACGGAAGCGATGCTGAAGCATTTCTTAAGCAAGCTCGACCTAAAAGGCTTTTTCGCCAAACCGCGCATTTTGATTTGTTGCCCGACGAACACGACATCGGTCGAACGGAAAGCGATCAAAGAGGCAGCAGAAAAAAGCGGCGGCAAAAAAGTGTACTTGGAGGAAGAGCCGAAAGTCGCAGCCATTGGCGCCGGAATGGACATTTTTCAGCCGTGCGGAAACATGGTCGTTGATATTGGCGGTGGCACGACCGACGTGGCGGTTCTCTCGATGGGGGACATTGTCACCGCCTCTTCCATTAAAATGGCCGGGGACAAGTTCGATATGGAAATTTTAAACTACATTAAGCGTGAATATAAGCTGCTCATCGGGGAACGAACGGCCGAGGAGATTAAAATCAAAGTCGCAACGGTATTCCCAGGCGCACGGACCGAAGAAATCGACGTCCGCGGCCGCGATCTCGTCACCGGACTGCCGCGCACGATCACCGTCCGTTCGGAGGAGATCGAACGGGCGCTTCGCGAGCCGGTGTCCTTGATTGTACAAGCCGCGAAAAGCGTGCTCGAGCGCACGCCGCCGGAACTGTCGGCCGACATCATCGACCGAGGCGTCATCTTAACGGGCGGCGGCGCCCTCTTGCATGGCATCGATCAGTTGCTTGCCGAAGAGCTGAAGCTGCCGGTGTTCATCGCCGAAAATCCGATGGACTGCGTCGCCCTTGGCACCGGGCTGATGCTTGAGAACATCGACCGCGCGCCGAAATCGCAGTTGGTGTAAAAAAGGAAAAGCAGGGGATGCGGCTGCCGCCCCCGCCCGCCTATAATGGAATCAACAAGCCGCCCGCCAACGCCGGCAGCGGCTTTCTGCCACGAATTTTCATGGACAAGCGAGGGAGCTGTCATGCTAAGAGGATTGTATACCGCCGCGAGCGGCATGCTCGCCCAGGAGCGGCGCGTCGAGATGCTGACCAACAACTTGGCGAACGCCGAAACGCCGGGATACAAAGCTGATGCAGGAGCGATGAGAGCGTTTCCGGAACTGTTGATGAGCCGCCTCGAGGACGAGCCGATCCCGACCGCCCCGCCGCGCGCCATTCTGACGCAAACGGCGATCGGGCCGCTCCAGACGGGTGTCTATATGCAAGAACTCATCCCGAACTTCCGCCAAGGGGATATTAAAGAAACCGGTCTCTCCACTGATGTAGCCTTAGTCGATGGACAAGTCCCGGTCGACCCGGCAAGCGGGCAGCGCGGGGCGCTCTTGTTTGCCGTCGAAAACGGCCAAGGCGACATCCGGTACACGCGCAACGGCCATTTCACCGTGAGCCCGGACGGCTATTTAACCACGCAAGACGGTTGGTATGTGCTCGATGGCAACGGCGAGCGCATCGCCGTTCCGAATGAAACGTTCGCCGTCCGCGACGACGGGACGATCATCGCCGGAAACCGGGAAATCGCCCGCCTTGGCGTCGCCTTCGCCGCCAACCCGCAAACATTGGTGAAGGAAGGAAACGGCCTGTTCCGCAGCACGGCAGGGCCGTTGCCGCAGGCGCCCGGCAATGTCACGTATACCGTCAAGCAGCGGTTTCTCGAACGGTCGAACGTGGACGTTGAGCGGACGATGACCGACTTGCTCGCGGCTTACCGAACGTTTGAAGCAAACCAAAAAATCATCCAAGCGTACGACCGCAGCTTGGACAAGGCCGTCAATGAAGTCGGCCGCCTGAAATGATGACAAAAGGAGGACAAGCCCGTGCTTCGTTCGATGCTCACCGCCGCCAACACGATGAACGCCTTGCAAGAGCGGCTCGATACGATCAGCCATAACATCGCCAACAGCAACACCGTCGGCTTTAAACGGCGCGAAGCGAGCTTCGCTGAGCTCCTCGCCCAGCAAGTCGACCGCCTCCCCGCCGACGAAGCGCCACGTGAGACGCCAGCGGGCGTGCGCTATGGCAACGGGGCGCGCCTCGCTTCGACAATGCTTGTGTCTGCTCAAGGAACGCTCGTCGAGACCGGCCGCGCGCTCGATTTCGCCTTCACCGCCGCCAACCAATGGTTTCGCGTTCAAGTCGCCAATGCCAACGGTGACACAACGATCGGCTACACCCGCGCTGGCAACTTTTCTGTCACTCCTATGGACGGGCGTCTTGCCCTCGTGACAAGCGACGGCCGCCCGGTGCTCGATGAAGCGAATCGGCCCATCGAATTTCCCACCGGCACAACCGGCTTTCAGCTCTCCCCAACCGGAACGCTGACGGCCACTGATGCCAGCGGTGCGGTTGTTGCCCGCGTGAACCTTGGCGTCACCGCCATTGATCGTCCGCAGCTTCTCGAAGCCCAGGGCGACAACGTCTTCACCTTGCCGGATGTCCCTGGCGCCGCTCGGGAGCTCAACGGCAATTTGCGTGGCCAAATCGGCGTCAAGCAAGGCGCCTTGGAACAGTCGAACGTCGACCTTGGCGAGGAAATGGTCGGCCTGATGGCGACAAGCCGAGCGTATCAGCTGAACGCCCGCGCCATTTCCATTTCGGAACAAATGCTCGGGCTGATTAACGGCATGCGCTCCTCATAAGGAGGATCGCGATGAGTGACGAGAGGCATCAAGAACCTATGCGCTCGCCGTCTTCCCGGATGGCGAGGCGGAAAGGCCGAGTAAGAAAGAGCCCGCCGACTCCCGCCGAACCGGAAGCCCAAGCCCTTCCGGCTGAAGAGGAGGCGGCCGCGCCGCGCCGTTTCGCGCGCACCCGGCTCATCCGGATTGGGCTTCGGCTCATCATCGTCGCCGCCTTGATGGCCTTAAGCCTCGCCGCCGGCGCGGTCGTTGGCTACAGCGCCATCGGCGACGGAGCGTGGATTGACGTGTTCCGCCCCTCGACGTGGCAGCACATCCTCGACTTTGTCGAAAAAGGGACGTAAGCAGCACCTCGCCGCGTCATCGTCTTGATGATCATGAAAAAGGAGTGTTTCTATGCTTGACATCCAACAAATCCAAGCGATCATCCCGCACCGCTATCCGTTTTTGCTTGTTGACCGCATTCTGGAAATCGAAGAAGGAAAGCGCGCCGTCGGCATCAAAAACGTCAGCGCCAACGAAGCGTTTTTCGCCGGCCACTTCCCCGAATACCCGGTCATGCCCGGCGTGTTGATCGTCGAGGCGCTCGCCCAAGTCGGCGCCGTCGTCCTCCTGCAAAGCGAAGAAAACCGCGGCCGCCTCGCTTTTTTCGCCGGCATCGACAACTGCCGCTTTAAGCGGCAAGTGAAACCAGGCGACCAAATTCGCCTGGAAGTCGAAATCCTCCGCGCCCGCGGCGCCATCGGCAAAGGCAAAGGCACCGCCACCGTCGACGGCGAACTCGTCTGCGAAACAGAGCTCATGTTCGCCCTTGGTGAGAAAACAAACGGCTGACCAACGCGCGCTCCTTTGCGGGGCGCGTATGTTCATTCCCCTAAACGCCACCCCCGCATTTGTTTCATTCCCCTTGCATGAAATGCGCTCTTCTGGGAAAGATAAACAAGGACCGGTCTTACATAAGGTCACAACAACACGAAGAAAGGAGAAGGTGCCATGAAAAACAAGGCGTTGCTGTTCAAACTGTTCAGCGCTCTTGTCGCCCTCTTTTTAGCGGCCGGATGCAATGACGACAACGACAATCCGCCGCCGCCAAACAACAATCAAAACGATGTCAACGACCAAGACGTGAACCCGGCCGATGACATCAACCAAAACGATGACGTCGACAACGACAAAGACAATGACGGTATCCCGGACAACCGCGATACCGATTTGAACGACAACCAAAACAATCAACTCCCGCCGGGAGACGACACGAACAACGGACCGGGCGACGATGAGCGCGATACTGTTCCGGACCGCGAAGACCCAATTGAAGACCCGCAAGACGCTAACGACAAAGACAATAAAGACGAATAACGAAAAAAGGCTGCCGATCGAGGCGGCCTTTTCGTTTCGCCAAAATTAGTACCGATTTCGGCTAGATATGTTTCGCTTCATTCGCTATAATGGGAATGTCGATTCATGTTCGAAAGATCGGGACAGAGGTCGAACATCGGGATGTTCTTGCGGAGGAAACAGCAGTACAACCTTCCCTTTTGCATCAGAGGGGGCGTACGTACCGCGAACGTCAACCAAGAAGGAGACAGACAAGAGAGGGGGAATACTGGTGGAAGAAACAATCAGCCTGCGCGAACTGTTCGAAACGTTGCGCAAACGGCTTTGGCTCATCGTCCTGATCACCGCGCTAGCGACTGTTGTAAGCGGTGTGGTCAGCTATTTTCTATTAACGCCGATTTATCAGGCATCGACACAAATTCTCGTCAACCAAGCGAAATCGGAGCAGCAGCTCTACAACTTCAATGAAATCCAAACGAACGTGCAGCTCATCAACACGTACAGCGTCATTATCAAAAGCCCGACCATTTTGGAAAAAGTGAAAGACGAGCTCCGCCTTGACCGGACGATCGACGAGCTGAACGAACAGATTCAAGTCTCAAGCGAAAAAGACTCGCAAGTGTTCTCCGTCACCGTCCAAGATCCCGATCCTGCCTTGGCGGCTGAGATCGCCAACAAAACCGCGGAAGTGTTCAAAAACGAAATCGTCAAAATCATGAACATCGACAACGTCACCATTCTCTCGAAAGCGGAAGTGAAAGAACATCAAGCCCCGGTCAAGCCGAAGCCATTGCTGAACATGGCCATCGCCTTTGTCGTCGGCTTGATGACGGGTGTAGGGCTTGCGTTCTTGCTTGAATATTTGGACAACACGATCAAGACGGAAGAAGACGTCGAAAAACATCTCGGCCTGCCGGTGCTCGGCGCGGTCAGTTTGATCACGGCTGAAGGCGGCCAAAAAGCGAGACGCGAATCCGCCATTCCACAAACAAGAGGTGAAACCATTGGCTCGTAAACCAGCAACATCGATCCGCAAAGCGGAGCGGAGGCTGATCACATTTGACAATCCGAAATCGCCCATCGCAGAGCAATATCGGACGATCCGGACGAATATCCAATTTTCATTCATTGATGCGCCGCTTCGTTCCTTAATTGTCACGTCAACGGGGCCTGGCGAAGGAAAGACGACCACCGCGGCGAACTTGGCGGTCGTCTTCGCCCAGCAAGGGAAAAAGACGCTACTTGTTGATGCTGATTTGCGCAAACCGACGGTCCATTACACCTTCCGGTTAAACAACTACATGGGATTAACGAACGTTTTGACGGGCTCGGCGCCGCTGTTGTCGACGTGCCAAGCGACCGAAATCGACCACTTATCAATCTTAACGTCTGGCCCGATTCCGCCGAACCCTGCCGAGCTCCTCAGCTCGAAAGCGATGGCGCAATGCCTCGAACAGCTGTATGAGACGTTTGACCTTGTCGTCTTCGACACTCCGCCTGTCTTGGCCGTGACAGACGCGCAAATTTTAGCCAATCAATGCGACGGCACCGTCTTGGTCATCGAAAGCGGCGGCACCGAAATCGAAGCGGCGGTCAAGGCGAAAGAACTGCTCGAAGCGGCCAACGCCAAACTGCTCGGCGTTGTCTTGAACAAGCGGAAGCACCGTGACGGCGGGTACTATTACTACTATCAATACAAGTAACCACAAACGGCTTCCCGACCGCGGGAAGCCGTTCTGATAGAGAAAAGGGGAGAGAACCGTTGAGAAACTTCGTCTTCATCCTTTTGCTCACCGCCGCTTGCCTTGCCTTCATCATAACCGGGCATTTGTACTGGGAGCGAAAAATCGACGCCACCGTGCAGGCGGCGCGGGCGAAAGTCGAAACATCCGCCAAGCAGGAAACGGAGACGAGCCAAACGGAAGTGATCCTCGCCCGCGCCAAGCAGCTGCCAGCGGCCGCGCAAGCTGCCATCAAGCGGGCGGTGGAGGAACACCGTCCGATCCGCCTCGTCATCGCCGGCTCCGAATCAACGCCAGAGAACGGCGGCTGGCCTGAGCGGTTGAAACAAGCGCTCGATGACGCCTACGGGAAAGGCGTGTTTCACATCACCGTCCACGAATACGACGGCTTGACCACCGCCGACGCCGACCGACAGCGCATCGCCGCCGACTGGGCCAAGGACAAGCCGGATCTTGTCCTGCTTGAACCGTTTTTGTTAAACGACAACGGTGTCGTGACGATCGACGACACTCTTGCCCATATCAAATCGATCATCGACGAGCTCAAATCGGCGGCCCCGAATGCGGTCGTGATCTTGCAGCCGCCGAACCCGATTTACAACGCGACCTACTACCCGCGCCAAGTCGAGCAGCTTGAAGCGTTCGCGAAAGAGAACGGCTATCCTTACCTCAACCATTGGCACGCCTGGCCTGACGATCAAAGCGAAGAGCTGAACCGCTACGTCGACCCGCAAACCGACTTGCCGACCGAGGAAGGAGCCGCGCTTTGGGCCGATGCGCTCGCCAAGCGCTTCATCGCCCAATGAAAACGCGCACCTCTTAAGGTGCGCGTCTCATTTACTTCGCCGCCGTCGCTTTCAGCTCCAGATGCTCTTTCAACTCATTCGAAATCGCCAGCCGTTCGCTCTCTGGCACGATCAAGTAATAAATGCCATTGATTTTCGTCCCTTGTCCCGTAATATGCAGCTGCTTAATGTGCTTGCGGGCGTCTTTGTAATTCGCTTGAATTTCTTTCATTTCCTCAAACGTCAAGTTCGTTTTCACGTTTTTCCCGATCGCTGCGAGCACATCGCTGTAATTCGTGAGCGACGAGAAGCTGGCGCCTTTCTCAATAATCGCTTGAATGATCTGCTTTTGCCGGTCCTGGCGCCCGAAATCGCCGCGCGGGTCCTCTTTCCGCATGCGGGAGTATTTCAGCGCCTCGTCCCCGTTCAACGTAATCTCGCCTTTCGGGAAGTGCGTTCCTTCATACGTAAACGCGAACGGGTTGTTCACCGTCACGCCGCCGACCGCATCGACGATGTCGCGGAAGCTTTCCATGTTGACCTTAATGTAGTAGTCAATGGGAATATCTAAAAAGTGTTCCACCGTCGCCATCGTCATCTCCACTCCGCCAAAGGCGTACGAGTGGTTGATTTTATCTTTCGTCCCTTTTCCGATAATCTCCGTTCTCGTATCGCGCGGCACGCTCACCATGTCAATCGACTGCTTGTTTGGATTCACCGTCATGACGATGAGCGTATCGGCGCGTCCTTTATCCCCTTTCCGTTCATCGACGCCGATCAACAAAATGGAAATCGGCGTCTTCCGTTCAAACGAAACGTTTTCTTTCCGCTTCTCCGACTTCCAGTTGACGTTCTCGTGCATTTGGTTCGCCGTCTGTTTCACATGATGATAAATGGAATAGGCGAATATTCCTGCTCCAGCGAATAACACGACGAGCAATCCCGTCACCCAGCGGAGCCATGTTTTCTTCTTTTTTCGACGTTCTGCTCTCATGGGCACTCTTCCTTTTCCATTCAGAAATTTTCGTGCATACCATTTCGATTATAGACCGTTTTCGAAAAGAAGACAACTGACAGCCGCATTGGCGGGCGTTCCAGCTTGCCCCCTAATCAGTGGAATTTGCCTTCCATTTCGACAATGTTCGACAAATCTCATCCATTGATAGCCTGTTTTTCCTATGTTACCATAATAGGTGTTTAGTAGAGCGAAAAAAGGAGGAGTGGACGATGATCGACATTCATAGCCATATTTTGCCTGGCGTTGACGACGGAGCGGCGGCGATGGAGAACGCCATCGCCATGGCGCAAGCCGCAGCCAAGGAGGGGATTACAACGATCATTGCCACTCCCCATCATCAAAATGGAACGCATGACAACCCAAGACCAGCCGTCCTTTCCTTGGCGGCGGAACTAAATGACGAATTGAAACGGCGCGGCATCGCCTTGAACGTGTTTCCAGGCCAAGAAGTGCGCATCCACGGCGACTTGCTTGACGGCCTTGCCCGAGGCGAGGTGATGACGCTTGCCGATACATCATACATGTTGATCGAATTTCCGCCCGATCATGTGCCGAAATATGCGGAGCAACTCCTCTTTGATGCCCAAGTGAAAGGGTTTATCCCGATCATCGCCCATCCGGAGCGAAACGCCGAGATCATCGAAACCCCCGAGCGGCTCTACCAGCTCGTCAAACGCGGCGCCTTGTCCCAGCTGACGACATCAAGCATTACGGGCCATTTCGGCAAGAAAATCAAAACGTTCTCGTTTCAGCTGATCGAAGCGAACTTGGCCCATTTCATCGCCTCGGACGCCCACAACACGAAAACGCGGCCGTTTCGCCTCCGCGAGGCGTACGAGGTGATCCGGAAAGAATACGGGACAGACATGGTGTACTACTTCCAAGAGAACGCCGAGCTGCTCGTTCGCGGCCAAGCCGTGTTCCGCGACGAACCACAGCGGGTGAAAAAGAAAAAGTTCCTTGGCCTCTTTTAGAAATAGTTGGCAGTATGATATAAAATAATTTAGAAATACTTCTTTTCTTTTGCCCGTTCGTTGTCGAAACATGGCTTGTTTCTTGTAGAACGATTCAGAATGATGTCGACCGACATCCAATAGCGGCGGCTCTTTCTTTAAGACAGTTTGGCTCGCGCAGCAAGAGATTCATAGCGGCGGCTTCTTTGTCTTAAAGACAGGCCGTTTTCTTCGTTGATGCCGTTTCGTTCGGTGATGTCTCCTTACCGTTATCAATGGAGGCACTCGGCCATGCCGTGGGTGGGGACGATGACGGTCCTGGCACCTTAGACGCCCGTCGTCGAGGGTGTGGCGTGAGGGCGGGTTAGATGCCCGATCTAACTTATTTTGTTTCTATGTGCTTCACTGGCCATGCTATAATCAGAGCAAGGAGGTGAAGCCATGAGCCAAGAGCTGAAAGAATTGCTTCGTTCCGTCTTGCAAGAAGAACTGAAACCAGTCCACGACAGGCTTGAGCGGTTGGAAGGCACAGTCGGACACATTCGCCAAGACGTATCCCAGCTTCAGAAGGAAGTCACCCAACTGCAAGAAGGTCAACGGACATTAGAAACCACGGTTTCCCAAATTCAAAAGGATGTTGCCCAGCTCCAAGAAGGGCAGAAGGCGTTGCAGCGTGATGTCGCCCAACTGCAAGAAGGTCAACGAACATTGGAAACGACGGTTTCCCAAATCCAAAAAGACATCACTCAGCTGCAACAAGGCCAACAAACATTAGAAAACGAGATGGCCGGCATGAAGCAGACGCAAGAACGAATCCTCGAAGAGCTGCGCGTTTCCAAACACAATCAAGCACTCATTTTAAACGATGTCACCAGCATAAGAAAATCCGTCGATGTCACCGTCTCGTACTTGCAGCGCCGATCCGATGTGATGTTCGACAAACTGATCGATCATGAAAAAGAGATTTTAAATCTGAAATCAAAAATGCCAAACTAAGTCCCAAAAAGGGGCTGTTTTTTATGCCCATATGCATCGGCGCATCGGCGTAGCCAGCGTTGCACCGATGCGCGGGGGCATATGGGCCAAAATACATAGGGGGTTCCATCAATTGAAAAAAGTGCGCAAAGCGATGGTCTCGGCGGCGAAATCCAGCTCACCGACGCGATTCAAAAGCTCAACGAAATCCAGCGCGTCTTCGCCTACGAATTCGAAGGAAAGCGCTACGACGTCGGCGAAAAGCTCGGATTTATTAAGACGACGATTGAGTTTGCGTTGCAATACGATGAATTAAGAGACGATTTACTCGCATTTATGGAGAAAATTGTTACGGAAACAAAACAAGAATGATGAATGCTTAATAACGAGCCATCGCGATTCATCATGTCTCTTTATTAAGCATTCCTATATATGAAGGGAGACGCAATGCGTTGGCATATCGAAAACGATTAACGTTTTTAATGATATTGGACTCATTGATCGTGTTAACGGCGATTTACGTTAGTTTGTTTACGCTTCATCCAGGAATACAAATATGGAAGTATGAATCCGTTCTTTTATCGGCGCTGACGCTGCTTGTCAGCCATCATTTTTTTGCATTTACATACCGTTTGTACCATAAGGCATGGGAGTACGCAAGCATTGGCGAATTAACGGCGATTATCAAGGCAGTCACCTTTTCGATTATCACAACGTCGGTTGTTCAGTTTGTGGTCTTTCAAGATATTTACGTCCGCGCGTTAATGATTACGTGGATGATCCATATTATTCTCATCGGTGGTTCGCGGTTTGTCTGGAGAGTGTTCCGCGATCGCTACATAAAACCAAACGCGAATAAACGGCGGACGCTGATTATCGGCGCGGGCGCTGCGGGAACGATGGTCGCGCGGCAATTAGTGAATAACCCCGAAGCGGAATTAAAGCCAATTGCGTTTATTGATGATGACCCTAATAAACAAAAATTGCAGTTTTTCAACATTCCTGTGATGGGAACGACGAAAGATATTGAAGATGTCGTTCGCGCGCTGAAAATTGAACATATCATCATTGCGATTCCTTCGTTGACAAAAAAGGAACTGAATCGCATTTTTGAGCAATGCGCGAAAACGAAAGCAAAAACGCAAATCGTTCCGAAACTCGAAGATATCGTGACTGGAAAAGTGTCTGTCAGCCAGTTTCGCGATGTGCAAGTGGAAGACTTGCTTGGCCGTGAACCGATCGAACTTGATATCGAAAGCATTTCCAGTTACATCGAAAACAAAGTCATTTTAGTCACGGGAGCCGGCGGTTCGATTGGTTCGGAAATTTGCCGGCAAGTATGCCGATTTAACCCGAAAAAAATCGTTCTGCTCGGCCACGGAGAAAACAGCATTTATCAAATCGACATGGAACTGCGCAATCAATATAAAGATCAAATCGACATTGTTCCAGTGATCGGCGATATTCAAGACCGTGAGCGCATGTTTGAAGTGATGGAAGAACATAAGCCGCATGTCGTCTACCATGCAGCGGCGCATAAACACGTTCCGTTAATGGAATACAACCCGAAAGAAGCGGTCAAAAACAACATTCTCGGCACGAAAAACGTCGCCGAAGCGGCCGCTACATTTGGTGTTCAAACCTTTGTATTAATTTCGACGGACAAAGCAGTTAACCCAACCAATGTGATGGGTGCGACAAAACGCTTTGCGGAAATGATTATTCAACAATTGGACAAGCAGAGCAAGACAAAATTTGTTGCTGTCCGATTTGGAAACGTCCTCGGCAGCCGCGGCAGTGTCATTCCGTTATTTAAAAAACAGATCCAAGCCGGCGGTCCGGTCACCGTCACCCATCCGGAGATGACGCGCTACTTTATGACGATTCCGGAAGCATCCCAGCTTGTCATCCAAGCGGGGGCGCTCGCCAAAGGCGGGGAAATCTTCGTCCTAGACATGGGCGAACCAGTCAAAATCGTCGATCTCGCGAAAAACTTGATTAAACTATCCGGATACACCGTCGAAGAAATCGGCATCGAATTTACCGGCATCCGTCCTGGTGAAAAGCTGTTTGAAGAGCTGCTTAATGAAAACGAAGTCCATCCAGAGCAGGTGTTTCCGAAAATTCATATTGGGAAAGCAACGATGGTGGACGAAAAAATCCTTAATGACTTTATGGAACAATTTGAGTCGATGGATAAGGATGAGGTTAGGGAAAGATTGTTGGGGATTGCGAATAACCGATTTGTATCAACGATTTCGATCAATTCTGCGGCCAATCAATAGTTGTTCTAAATTAGGCGGCTAATTGATGAAAGGTGAAAAGAAGCACGTAAAGCAATCATTCCAGTTGTGAGGTTAGGAACATGCTTTTTACCAGCAACGAAAGCAATGCCGAAAGAAATGTTACCAATCGTTGATAAACCAATGATTCAATATATTGTCGAAGAAGCTATAGAGTCTAGTATTGAAGATATTATTATGGTTACGGGAAAAGGAAAAAGAGCGATTGAAAACCATTTTGCGGATTAGCAACTAAATATATGTAATTTGGGGAGCGATAGCCATAATGAAAGTTCTAATTGTTGGAAGTGGTTATGTAGGATTGACTACAGGGAGTGCACTTGCATATTTAGGGCATGAAGTAACTTTATTAGATAAAAACGAAGAAAAAATCATGCGTTTAAGGGATGGAGAAGTTCCAATTTATGAACGTGGGTTGTCTGAAGTTCTAGATGAATCAAAACAAAATATTCAATTTATATCGAGCTGGAATGATTTTGATTCAAACGTTGACATTGTCATTATTGCAGTTGGTACACCGAATAAAGGAAATGGCGACGTTGATTTATCTTATGTTGAGACTGTAGCCAAAAGTATTGGTGAAAAGCTAGATGAGAAATCTAATCCTATTATAGTGAATAAATCTACTGTACCTATTGGATCGGCTCGGCGTGTAAAAAGCATTATTGAAGATGAATTAAAAAAGCGCAATATTTTAAAAGAAATTGATGTTGCATCAAATCCAGAGTTTCTCCGTGAGGGAGAAGCATTATTTGATACATTTTATCCGGACCGCATTGTTATAGGTACTGAATCAGAAAGAGCAAAAAATAGCTTATTAAATTTATATCAGCCAATTTTAGAACAAACGTTTACACCACCTAGGGCAGTTAAGCGTCCAGAGGGGTTTCCACTACCAAGTGTAATTACAACAAGCCCAACAAGTGCAGAGTTAATTAAGTATGCAGCAAATTCATTTCTAGCTATGAAAATATCTTTTATTAATGAATTCGCTGGTCTAGCTGAATTGGTAGGCGCTGATATTACAGAAGTAGCAAAAGGGATTGGACTTGATAAACGAATTGGCTCAAGATTCCTTAATGCCGGTATAGGTTGGGGAGGTAGTTGCTTTGGAAAAGATACAGCTGCTATTCTCCATACAGCTAGTCAATATAATTATGAAATGCCTTTAGTAGAAGCAACGGTTAAAACTAACTATAAACAGCGTGAATTAGTTATAAGAAAACTTCAGTCTGAATTGAAAGTTCTAAGAGGAGCAACTATAGGGATTTTAGGTCTTGCCTTTAAACCTAACACAGATGATTTGCGAGACGCACCATCATTGGATATAATCCGCGGGTTAATTGAACTTGGTGCTAATGTAAAAGTTTTTGATCCTGTAGCTATGGAGAATTGTAAAAAGCAATATCCTGATATAAATGTAATATATACTGAATCAGTAGAAGAATTATTTGAAGGCTGCGATGGTATAGTTTTAGTAACAGAGTGGGAAGAATTTTTGCATTTGCCATATCAAAACTTAGCTGAACGAATGAAGAAAAAATTGATTGTTGATGGACGTAATGTTTTAGATAAAGAATTGTTAAAGAAATCAGGAATTATTTATCGAGGAATAGGTAGGGGGTAAAAAATTTGAAAGTTTTAGTTACGGGAGGAGCAGGATTCATTGGGAGTCACCTTGTAGATTCACTATTAGCTGATGGTCATAATGTAATAGTGGTTGATAATTTTGACCCCTTTTATAATAGGAGTATAAAGGAAAAAAATATTGAAAAGCATTTGCAATCTAAAAATTATACTTTATTTGAAAAAGATATACGTGATCGTGAAGCAATAGACAAGATTTTTAATAGGTATAAACCGGAAGTAGTAGTACATCTCGCGGCAAAAGCAGGTGTCCGCCCTTCGGTTGAAAATCCAAATGAATATGTTGAAGTTAATATTAATGGTACGGTAAATTTACTGGATGCATCCGTTAAGTATAAGGTTAAAAAATTTATTTTTGCTTCCTCAAGTTCAGTATATGGATTGAATGAAAAAGTTCCATTTTCTGAAGATGATCCTATTTTGAATCAAGCCTCTCCGTATGGCGCTACTAAAGCAGCTGGAGAATCTTTATGCCGAAGCTATAGCAATTGTTATGGTCTTCCAATTGTTGCTTTAAGATTTTTCACCGTATACGGCCCTCGTCAAAGACCGGATCTTGCTATTCATAAATTTGCTAAAAAAATATTAAATAATGAACCTATTACTTTGTTTGGAGACGGTTCAACGTGTCGAGACTACACATATATAGATGATATAATTTATGGTATTAGAGCTTCTATCGATTATTGCCTAAAGGGTTATGAAGTGTTTAATCTTGGGAATGATCGTCCAATACAATTACTAGATTTAGTTAAAAACTTAGAAAAAGTTCTAGGAAAGAATGCCAATATACAATGGCTGCCTGAACAAACAGGGGATGTTCCACGAACTTGGGCAAGTGTTGAAAAATCAAAAAAGTTACTAGGTTATGAACCAAAAGTTGATATAATGACAGGGCTTATGAATTTTGTATTATGGATTAATGGAAAATAAAAGCTGTTAAAAGAAGTATTGCAACAAAGAAAAAAAGTGAATAGAGTGATTTATTTTAAATAATAAAATTCGATAGGTGATTGATACAAAAAAGGTATTGCTTTGCGCAACAGTAGACTAATCATTTTAAAGCTTTTGATTTGCCATATATGAAATGGTTTCAAGAACAAGGACGGGAAGTTCATGTAGCTGCAAATGGTGATATGGAACTCCGGTATGTGGATAGAAAGTTATAATATTCCTATTCAACAATCTCCTTTTCATATTAAAAATATTGAGGCTTATAAAGAGCTTAAGAAACTTATTGACAATAAAATTACAAGATAATTCATTGTCATACTCCGGCGGGAGAAGGGCTTGCGCGTCTAGCTGTAAGACAAGCACGAAAACGTGGGATGAAGTTTCTATATACAGCGCATGGATTTTACTTTTGTAAAGGTGCATCGCTGATAAATTGGATTTTCTTAGCTATCGTGATGATATTGCATTACTATTACCTATGTGTGATTTAGTAGTTGTTTCAAGTTTCCGAGAGGGATTTCCTATAAATATACTAGAGGCAAAGGCATGTGGTTTACCATTAGTAGTGAACAGAAATAGAGGACATTGTGAATTAGTTAAAAATGGGATTAACGGATATATTATCCTAGATAATAATCATGTTTTGTTGGCTGAAAGGTTACGCAGGATATAAATAGAGAATTGCATAATTTTATGATGTTTCAGAGTATCAAAAATGTAGAGAGATATTCGCTTGCAAGGGTTATTAAAGAAATAAAAAAACTGTAGATGAGCATTTTTCATTACAATAATTTCCATGGTTAGAGAGACAAACAGGGTACCCCTTACGCGATACGGAGCTGTTTTTTGATCACATCAA